>JBEKVK010000058.1:0-7995 GCA_049514075.1 Bathyarchaeia archaeon
CCTGATGAATCTCGTCTCCACATGTCCACTATGTCGCCGAGAAGGACCAGGTCTGTAACACTGGGGTCGGATTGAAGGCTTCCGAGGAAGCGGATAAACGCAGCCTTGTCAGAGGAATCGAATCCTAGATGTAAGTCCGAAACAGCAATAATCGACAATTAAAATTCTCCCAAAATTCAATTAAACAATTATCATATATTAGCTTTTTTGTTTCATGTTTGCTTCACCATCTCGCGTGTAACTTAAACAATAGACCTAGGGGGATATGCAACAATTTCTGAATGCAATCTGAGCATAATTGCCAAAAATAGCCGCAGAAGAAACCTGAAAACAGAAATGGCACGGGATGTTAGATTTACACCCGCGTTTAAATTCCACACGAAAGAAAACAAGCAGACGTGAAACTTTCTTTATACAGCTACAAACATTTGAGGTAATTGATTAGCTTTTGAAATTCTCCGGTTTTTTTCATCTGATTCTTCTGAAGCATTTCTTCTATGTTGGACTTGATGTAGAGTCCACCGGGAGGGTACAGTTGACGGGCAACTAAGGTGAAGACTTTGCAGTTTTCTTTGTCTATCACTTCTTCTTTGAACCTCCATTTGTAAGGAGTTCTGGGTGGAAGTAACGTTTCAGAAAGAACGATAACAGCAAAATTCCTTATATTGGTGGTTCCTTCGAGTTCATTGAATTTGGCGCGCAAGACCTTGTTAGGGTCTTCTCGCTTTCCGTTTTCCAAAGTTTTGCCGCCGACGGCGTTGTTCTTAATCTCAATTACGATTTTCACATTGCTAACGGGGAAGTTTTTTTGGTATGGGTCAACACCGTTCTTTAACAGAAGCATATCATTTTTGATCTTAGACCCTTGAATTGTAACATCTGGAATCAATGAAAGGTTAAGGTTTCTTTTTAGGAGATGATTGCGTATGACGATTTCCGTTGCCTTTCCAGATTTCTCTCGAGCTGTTTTATCGATTTTTTGTTTCTCAAATTCTTCACTAACCTCGATTAGCATGGCGTATTCTTCATTTGTTGCCGCCAAGAATGGTTGCGTGGAATAATTGGGCATGTGTTAAATATCTTCTCCTTAACATTAAAAAACTGATGTAATTCTTCGTTTTCAAATTGCAGGAGTTTGTCTCTCAACCGAAGCGAGGCGGACCGGGTGTACCACCGAAACGGTTAAAGTCCATTGATTAAAAATCATAAAAAAGAAAGCATTAAGCAAAGAAAACTAAAGCTTCTTTTCGATCAGGTATTTCAAGGTTCAGCCGTTTCTTTAGGTCCTTGTATCTGTTTCTGACTGTAACTTCTGTGACTCCGGCTGCTTCCGCGATGTCTTTTTGTGTTGATTTTTCTGTGTTCTTTAAGCATGCGATGTAGAGTGCAGCGGCTGCTAAACCCATTGGGTCTTTTCCCGATGAGACTCGCTTTTGTCTAGCCTCTCTGAGTATAGCTATTGCGGTGCCTTGTGTTTTGCCTGATATTCCAGTTTTTTCGGCAATTTTTGAAACGTATGTCAACGGGTCAGCAAGTGGAATGTGAAAATCGAGTTCTTGCAGCAGTAGTCTATAGCATCTTGAAACATCCTTTTTATCAACAAGACTTGCCTTAGCGATTTCGTTAAGGGTTCGAGGTGATCCGCTTTTGCGGCAAGCAACATAAAGCGCTGCTGCGGCGATGGAGTTAATTGATCTTCCTCGGACTAACCCTTTGTCTAATGCTTTTCTGTAAGCAACGGCGGCTTTCTCTTTTATTGGTGGAGAGACGGAGATTTTGCTTGATAGACGCTCAATTTCAGTCATTGCTTGTGCAAGGTTTCGATCTGTGGATGAGTGCACTCGGCTGCGTATTTGCCATTTTCTAAGGCGCCACATCTGCAATCTAGTGGAGATGGGCAGTTTTCTTCCGAAGGCGTCTCTGTCAACTTGGCTAATGGTTGTGGATAGTCCTTTGTCAGAAATTGAATATGATGTTGGCATTCCAACGCGGCTTCTTGAAGCTTTTTCTTCTTGTGTAAAAGCTCGCCACTCGGGTCCTTTATCCATCATCTGCTCATATAGAACAAGACCACAGTCTCCGCAGATGGTTTCGCCTGAGTCATAATCGTGAACTAGATTTTTGCCTTTACATTCAGGGCATTTATCAGCTAAGTGCTGATCAATTTTCGGGACTTTTTCAGTTAAGATTTGGGTTATACTCATTTTTTTTACTCCATTTACTTACTACTGATTTGCGAGATTTTCTCGATTTTTCTTCCTGACAGGCAAGTAGTAATGCTGTCACTTTGTTGGGGACTGTTCTGCAAAAGGGATTTTTCCAGATAGATTGCCCATAACCCTCATGTGAGGATGTTCCAGGCTAACTGGCTTGCCCTGCCTTTACTTAGGCTTCATATAAAATAGTTAGCGGATTTTGAGGAGGCGACTTCACTATTTTGTTTTAATCCATGTTCTTACTGCATCTTGAACTGCTTTTGATAAGTCGCCTTTTTTGCCTCCGAATTGCTCCACAGTTTTCAATCTTAATTGTTTTTCTAATTCGTCTGAGATGTCAACGTTTATGCGGCCCATTTTCAGTCACTTGTTTTTATTTTTGAATAAATAGGCGAGTTGCCAATATTTGATGTTGGTTTATCAGTTCTTTCAATTTGAGTTCGCTTATCTATACAAACATATACGCACCTACACGCTTATAAGTATATGTGTTTAAGTGTGTAAAAGTTATGAGCCATTACACGATTCCGCGCGCTGGGCTCATCTTGTGGGAAGATTCGAGTTGGGGTGGCTTCAACATAGACCCTTCGGGGTAGCGCGTTTTTTCGGAGAAGAATTTAGGCGGTTTGAAGCTGCCCGTCCCCATACTCAAAAGGGTTCAAAACCATTGCTAAAGAACAGTACTAATCCGCATCTCAAAGCCCCTGATAGTATTTTCGCTGTATCATTGTAGCGCCTCTTAGAGTTTAGGGTTTGCTGAGGCTCTGGAAACTAAGGAAGAAAATTTCTTTAGGAGAATAAAGAAAATGCAAACTCTTCAATTGCAGCTATTTTGAATGTAACCAGAGCCTTCTCAGCGCCCATTCGTTTCATCTCTCACCATTTTTTCATGTTTTTAAAGGACAAAAAAAGGGAAAAGGGAAAGATTGGTGTTGGGGTTGTTTAGTTTATGGGTGTTTTCTTGTGAGTAGAAGTGCCAGTACTGAGCCGATTATGATGATGACGATGATGATTGCGATGATTCCGTATTCAAGTGCGGTTTGTGTAGCTACTCCCGTAAGCGGTGTTGCTGTTGGTGCTTGAGTTGCCGAAGGAGCGTTGGCGTAGAAAGCTGCTTGAGCAGAAGAGCCATAATATGATTGTGTACCTGCGAACACGGCGGTGACAGTGTAGTTGCCTGCTATGTCAGGCTTCCAATTGAAGCTGAAGAAGCCGCTTGCGTCAGTTGTGGTTGTGCCAATTGTTCTGTAGTTGCCGTTGGAGTCGAGAACGTTGATTGTCACTGGAACTCCGGTTATGTTGGTCGGCATCAGCTGCTGCTCGTAAACAGCCTCCATGAACTGTGTCATGCTTGCATCGGATACGCATGGTAAGCCGTTGGGGAAGTTTGCTGCAACTGCCTCTTGACTTGCGCCTGCGGAAATGTCAGTCACTGTGCCAGAGATGGTTATTGTAGAGGCAGTCGTGGCGCCATCATCAGGTGCTGTAACAGTAGTTTTGCTCGGTCCCATGCCATAGCCGTAAATCTGGTTGTCATAAGCGTTAAGCGTTGTCATGATGCCATCTGCAATAGCGGTGGCGGTATCGTCAAAACCCAGTATGCTCCAAGTCAGCTTCCCATTAGTAGTGTTCAAAGCCAGCTGCTGTGCCCCATGGAAAAGCGGCGGACTGTACTCATGCCCCTGCGCAACGAACAACAATCCACCAGCAACGGCCCCAGTGAAAAAGGTCCAAAGTGGCCATACACCATATGGAGTATTGTATCCAGCGTCCAAAGGAGCATCGTGCCAAAGAATTGTTCCCGTTGTCAAGTCGACAGCCCATACGTCTCCTCCAAAGCCCCAAACATAAATTGTACCATTTGCAACAACAGTTTCAAAGCCACCGATAGTATCATAGGTATTAGCACCGGAAAGTGTGCCTGTCCATAGCTGCTTCCCTGTAAAGAGACTGCAACCTGTGATTGAATTTGTATCCAGATCGAATTCAACGTAGACTCCACTTCCAACGCAGGCTTGGAGGCTGGGTGGACTAAGTGTCCTTGTGTACGGTGTCTGTGTTCGGTTTGTTATCCAAAGCTGCTGTCCGTTTGTTGCGCTGTAACCTGCTTCAATTTGGTAGCCGGTCTGGAAATATGGTGCTGCCGAAGGCGCCACAGTCATAAGTATAACGCCGCTGTTAATAGCAGAAATCGCAAGAGGGCCCGGAAAAGCAACACCAGTCAAATCATTAGCTATAGGTGCTGACCACATTATTCCAGCTGAGAAGGGAATGACGTAGTCTTGTGGAGGTCGCCACAACCAATTTGAGAATCCTGGAGCTTGACCAGTGGGATAAAGTAGCGCCTGCGTAGAATTCCACATGTTAAGTGTAGGTGCATTTGGATTAGTAGCATCAATGTAGTAGCCTATCAAGTCTCCATTTGCGTCTTCCGTAAGCATCATTGAAGTGCCGTTTACAATGCTAAGTATATAGTTACCAGTCATTGCATCATACATATTATACGTGGTTCCAGTAAATGCATATGTCGACGATCCTGGGACATATATTGTTCCAATGGGTGTATTGATCACTGCTGCTAGAGTTGTAGCTCCCGAGGGTGGGTTTCCCGTGCTCCATAAGTATGCGAGGGCTCCGAATTGGTTGGGTGATACAAAATCGAGTAATTGACCGCATCTCAATACTGCAGTAGTGTTCTCAGCCCAAATAGTTTGTCCCGTACGTAAGTTGACGGCGGCAAAGCCTGTCGGATTAGTTGAAGCGCCGGGGTATTCTTCATAGTAGAGTACGCCATTTATTATTATGGGGGCAAATTTAGGCTCATAATTCGCGGTTGAATAGTAATTGCCCGATTCAGTTCCTCCGAATTCTCCTCCAATTGTACCTCCGAACGCCTCTGGTTTTGTCCATAGAATGTGACCGGTTGTTGGCGCTGTTGTATACGGATTATAATCCGCGCTTGTATTGTACATTCCAGTGTTGGCCAAAGGCAAGGTGCCGAACCCAAGCCAGCTTCCGCCAAGAACATACCAATTTGAGTTTTCAGCGTTTATAGGGTTCTGCCAGTATTGCGTTGGAAGAGGAGTATTTGGTATAGATGTTATTGGCTGCTGTTGAACTGTTAGCGTTGCTACTTGGCTATTACTTGGTTGAAAATAATCGCCAACCCACACATTAGTTGGTCCTGGAGCGGGATTCACGTTGGCTAATGTTTGCCCACCATAATGCATCTGGAAAGTGTAATTGCCGGTAACAGCTGGACTAATAGTAGTAAACGTTCCACCAGTAGCATCAGATGTAAATGGCCCTAATGTTTCAGTCTTTCCATCAGGCTGCGTAACTGTTACAGTCATATTATGCCATCGGTCGCCGTAACTTCCAATGTCTGAGGGTGAAGGCATCGCGAGCCAAAAAGCAACGGTAACTTTTTGACCGATACCTACCGGGTTGGGTGCAACATTAATGAAAGCATATGTAGGAATGGTCTGAGGTGGACTGTGCGCGTTAGCATTTGATAAAAATGTCATTGAAGCCATCATCGAAAGTATTAAGAATATGGCAATCGAAAACGATACAATTTTATTTTTTAGAGTTTTCATTTTATTTTTCTCCTTTATTTTTAGATTTAAGGCAAATGTTGCCTCAGATAATTGATACGATACTTTTTGATAAGAAATGAAATCGGTGGAAAAGCCCACCAACTCTTTATAAGGAAAAAATAACATTAACAAAAGCAAGTCAAGCATCAAGAATATGCAGCTGATCGATGATATACAGGATGAACTTTCAGGACTTCAAATTTCCAGGACTAACGGCTTTAGAGTCCAGAGTTTACTTTAGTCTTATCTCAGTCGGAGAGGCATCAGCAAAAAATTTAGTCTTATCTTCAAACACTGATCGGGCAGACGTCTATAGAACACTAAACGCCCTTCAACAGCAGGGTTTAGTTACAGTGCATTTGAACAAGCCAAAAACTTACAAAGCAGCCCCTTTGCATGACGCATTACAGATCTTGCTAGAACGCTCGCGTGTTGAAACCTTACAACTCCAAGGACAATTGGTGAAATTAAGAAAGATAGCTCATGCTTCCCACGAGACTCCTGACGACAAGCAACCTTTATTGCTTATGTGGAATAACCAAAACCTTCCCCAAAGCGTATTAAGAGCGTGAACTGAAGCTCAAGAGAGTATTGACACGTTTAGTGATGACCAGCCAGAATGCGTTAAATCCTCTTCGCAATGGTTAATTTGGAATAACTGTATTATCGAACAAACCTTAAAGAGAAAAGTTCGCTTTAGATTAATAATAGCGCCAACAAAAAAGAGTAAAGCCGTCGAAAAAAATTTAAGAAGACTGATTAATTATCCAAACTTCGAGCTGAAGGTGGGGGTCTTTCCTTTTTTGAGGATGTTCACAATTTTTGACCAAAAGGAGGTATGGATAAACACTGGTAAATACAATCAAGATAAGCAAGAGACCATATCAATGAATTTCGAGACAACTACACGGGCGTTTCACTTTATTTTCGAAGAAATCTGGAGAAAAGCCAAACATGCAGCAAAAACATGATAGCCATGCTGCAAAAAGCCGAGAAGTCCAATAGGATTAACACCGTTGGGAAAACAACGAACCTGAGACCGGTCGTTTCTTATTGACAAGAAATCTTGATCATTCAAACCATACGTAATTCTCCCACGCCTAACCATCTCAGCCGCGTTAGGAATTGTATTCCTTACTATGCAACGAACCTTTTCAGTTATTGTTTTCTTTTCCGGTTCAAGACTGCCTAAAATTTCGTCCACAGTTTTTAATCTACGCTTTACCATAAACGGATGATAGGTTCAACAGGTTTTTATTATTTTTGCTATGTTAGTTTTTGTGGTTTGAACCCAACACGGTTCAAATCCCCCCGATCTACTTGCAATTCGAAATTTTATGGTTCAAACCGACGGTTTAAACGACGGTGTGAAGCTAGCCCGCAGCACTTTTAGCCCTAATTTAAGCTCATTTTAGTTTATTAACCTCAAAATATAAGTATTTTCGAAAAGAAATCATCGAATAAAACACTTCAATAAAGCGGACTCGTATCTATTCAGGGCTAAGCCGGTAGAGACTTGAGACTATTAGAGTTAAAATCTCTCCTCCCTCCAGCACCTCAACATTTTTGCAAATAAGAGACAGAGATTACAATTTACAGGACCAACAAGGGTTTGCTGAGGCTCTGGACCGAACCAAAGGAAGAAAAGTTTTTTTCTTTAGGAGAAAAAAGAAAAATGCAAACTCTTCAATTGCAGCTATCTCGAATGTAACCAGAGCCTTCTCAGCGCCCATTCTTTTGTTTCTCCATTTTTTCATGGTTTTAAAGGACTAAAAAAAGGGAAAAAAGGGATTTTGTGTTGGTTTCATGTCATTTTATGGGCGTTTTCTTGTCACGAGCAATGCGACTATGGCGATGCCTACGATGAAGACAATGATCATTGCGACGACTGCGTACATGAGTGTGGTGTTTGAGGCTAAACCAGTGAGCGGCGTTGCTGTTGGTGCAGCTGTTGGTGCCGAGGCGCTGGCATAGAAAGCAGTCTGAGCAGAAGAGCCATAATATGATTTTGTACCTGCAAACGTAGCTGTTACAGTGTAGTTACCTGCGATGTCAGGCTTCCAGTTGAAGCTGTAGAAGCCGCTGGCGGTAGTTGTAGTAGTGCCGATTGCTCTGTAGTTGCCGTTGCTGTCTAAGACTGATAATATAACTGGAACTCCAGTTATGTTGGTTGGCATCGA
>JBEKVK010000059.1:0-15516 GCA_049514075.1 Bathyarchaeia archaeon
TCCTTGATAGGTCGTTGTTGTTCCTGTGTTTGGGTTTGTCACCGTTATGTTTGCTGGTAGACCTTGATAGGCTGATGTTCCAGTTTCGTAGCATTGTGTTCCTCTGAGTCCAAGGCATCTGCCCATCCAGCCGAAGAAGCCGTTGTTTGTTGCTCCGTTTGTTGTTGTTCCGTTTGGGGTTGATGTGACTATTTGCGCTGAAACCAATGCTACTGCGGTAACAGTTAATACTCCTATTATGACCAATGCGACTATTAGTTTGGTGTTCATGTTCTTTTTCACCTCAATTCATACTATAGGCTTCGAATGGTAAGATAGTTCGTTGAAACAAAAGTGAAACAGTTTACGCCGCGTAAGAAAGTTCAAGAACAGTTTTAGCGCGCGTGGCAGACAATGCCACATTCGGAAGTTACTCGTTAGACATCAATTTTGGCAAAATTATCTTCCTTTCTACGCCTGAACAATATGATGTATCATATTTTTCGAGTACTTCCTTAGTAATGGTAGTTACTCCTAATGAGACATCCTGAGAAGGAAAAACACTGCTATTGTCCAAGTCTTCATCATGATAACTCTTAAATCTGCATAGCGTAGAATAGAGGAACTATGAACTTTATACTAAGCATTAGGTCTCTCAATCCCAATGAAGTATTTGGCATTCTTAACGGTAAAATTACTGAAGGAATTATTATAGAATGAGAACACACAATACGAGAAATATTAAACCCACCCAATCGGTTTTCTGATGACAGTAGCACAGAATTATGTTTTACCTGTTGCTGCGAGTTTGGGGTAACAAAAAATGACCAAGACAATTGATTTTTGGGTCCAACAAAAAGTAACTTACGGTATTGTTAAAGAGATTCAATTGGAATTAAAGGAAACCGTTTTCTATTCTAACAAGGAATGGTGGGAAATCCGACAAGAACTTATTAATACCTTAGCCACAATCAAGAAATACAAAGCAGAGAAAAAAGGTAAGGAATAACGATTTCTCAAGACTTTTGTGGCGATTCATGGATTCTTATGTGAACCCAAACTAGACTTCTGTTTCTGCTTTTTAACATGATAAAACAACTGGTAGTAGTTTAAGTCACATTTAAAATAACATTAGATTTGCAAGATACCACAGATTCCTTCAGCAGAAAACATAATTTTTTTTTGAAATACTGGATTTAAAGGTGACTTCAACTGGGTTTTGAAGCAAATATATCATATTTCTAACAGATGGAATAATTGTTACTCTTCTCGAGCTATGAAAAGAAGCTTTGAAGCTTCCCGCTTGGTAATTTTCTTGGCTTCCGCTTCATTCAGGCTTCGGCTACGTTTAGAAATATCAATCAGCGCCGTGGATTCCTCAAAAACATAATGCAATTCGCCATCCGCAAAATCAACCTTCAACGTACGCATTCCTTTTATGAAACCTCACCGCTTGGAATTAACCATCGAAACCAAACATACCTCAAACCACAGATTCATCTAAAAATCTTTGTGACTACATTCTTACAACAACAGAAGCGAGTTCCTTATGAAGGGTTTAGATGTTGCAACAAAAGAGAAAATAGAAGTGCAGGGCACCTTAAGTGGAGCTTTTTATAACAGGACCATTCGATTGATTGAAGAATTTGCAGTGTAAAGGGCTTGGACTTTCTTCCAAGAACTCACCTGTAACTCAATCTTTGCTACCTCTAAGCTTTTAAACTTGTTGCAAAAAAAGAATTTGATGGAAGTTAGGATATGCTTGTTTATTCTTTGGTTTGCCTAAGAGGCGATTTTTAGAGTACTTCTGGAGCGCAGAGATTTTCTGCTTTGGCAGCTGTACGCATGCATCCTTTGCAGATGTACTTTGCGTCTTTCACTAATGGCTTTATCTTTTCTATGGGTACTTTGTCCTCTACCATTTTGCAAAGGTGATTTTCGTGTCCCGGATGAGGTTGAGCTTTTGACAAAACTTACACCTAAACAACTGGTGTAATCATGTTAAATATACTATTGTGATTGTGCTTAAACAGCTACAGCTTCAACTCTTCATTAATTTGTTCTTTTCCTGATGATATTAGACGCTTTTCGCTTCGATAAGCTGGAGCTTTTTACCAAGTTGATGTGAAATAAATTTAAAAATGCAATTTTTGTTACAGTTCTCAACGTTTCTTGTGTTAGAGTCGGATCCGATCCATGTATTTTTCAAGAAAACTAAAATTTTCAGCGTGGAAAAGATGGCTTTCGCAGTGGCAGTCTGAGCATCCGAAGCCTGCAATGGGTTCAGCGTTCTTCTCCAGTAGGCTTGCGATTTTGCATTCTTTTGCTTTGATACCTTTTGCAAAGTAGACGTCTTTCACTTTTGCTGCCTCGTTGTTTAGAAGGTAGTCAATATGCCAGAACAAACGTTTCTCTCTGCTTTGGTGTCTCTTGACCCTTAGCTCCAGATTGTTTTGCGCTGAACCAACATAAGCGTACAAGCCTGATGGGAAGGTCAGCAAGCCTAAAGCACCAATGTTTACACTGATTGTTTTGTTTATTTCGACGATTAGCACGTATATGCCCTTCAACAGCTCCGCCCGCTCAAATGTAAGAATAGTCTTTAACGTCCAATTTTAAGTCTGAGCTTTTTACAATTGGGCTTTACGAGTGATTGAAAAACTTGCAGTAACTGAAGTGATTGCAGTAAAATCCATTGCACAGAATTCTTTCTGCAATTTTACACGTGTAAATAGCTTGGACTTTTCTTCCATGAATTCATCCGTTGAATGATGTGTTAGCAACGTCTTAAATGACGTGTACCAAATCTTCCGTTCGAAGAATCCCTCTTCCTTCACTCCCTCTGCGGAGTACACTATGTGGGTTGTTGACCTCTCCTTCATCCTCAAATGGATATGAACGAAAATTGGTCTCTCATCAGGAACCAATTGTCCCTTTTCAAAATTGGATTTAAGCTGGTCAATTTTGAATAGTAATTCGATTCGGGAGTCACCCGGTTCTCTAACCGCCAAATACTCGGGTCTAAGGGTAATTGGCTGATTGACCTCATAAACTTCCTTTATGTAACTGACTCTATGGCTGAATTTCTCCGGTGTGTTAACGATATCGAACATTTTGGGTACAACTTCGATAATCACCACTTCCACATCATTTTTCATAAAAACCCCTCAACCTTATCCCAATACTTATTCATCAAACGTTCCCAATTAGGTTCCAAGACAAAATGCTTCTTTATGTATTCTATAACTGCTTCTTTGCTGACATCTTTAGTGTCTTGCCATGAGACAAATTCTAAAATATCATAAATGGTGGGAGCATTCCAGCCGTTGATACATATGCAATCGGAAAATGGAGTTGTCCATAGGTTCAACGAATTCCGCGGCAGTGAAGCACATTTCGTTTTGTTTGCATGTTTGCGCGCGCGCCACAGTTTTTCTTCGGTAGGAAAGTTCTGGAAGACGGTAACCAGACAAGTCTCTGCTTCCATTCTTGAAGTAAAGTTCTTCGTATTCTTTGACTAAATCTGGCGCTTTTCCCTGAACTACCAAACTGTCTAATTCTTTCACCAAAAGTCTTGTGTTGCTTTGCAAAAACTGTTTTACTCCGTCCAAATCACAGGTCGAACTTCAGAAATATGGCTGAACAGCAGTTTGCTCCGTTTTCCGCTGCTCTTTTTACGTAATAATTGACAAGTTGGTCGGCTAAAATCGGAAATATGGTGAGAGGTAGAGGTTGCAGGGAATTCCCGCTTGAGTTAGGGCCCTAATAGCTTCCAATCTTTTCTGATTTTCAGGAGCATAAAGCTCCATCGTTCAGAGTAATTTTGCATTAACTGGCGTGATGGTGAAGTTTACTGCTACGAGATCCAGTGCGTTATATCAATTTTGGGGTAGATCTAATCGTTGTTCGTGCTAAACTTACTATTCGGCTTCCCAGTGAGACTAAGAAAAATCCGAGGAAAGCAAACTCAACAAAACTAAATATTGCTTGTACCGGAAAAATCAACGTTAAAACTATACCTATGTAAAGGGCGCTTCCAGCGTATTTTCCTACGGGATCGTATAGTTTTTTGGCGTAGAGACTTGTTACTAAGAATTGAACAAACAAGGCACTTATGAGGATCAAAAGCCAAATTGGATAGTATCCTTTGACGCTGAAAATTACAAATATACCAAACACAAGAACAAAGTCTGTTGTGGCATCATAGTAGCCGCCAAGCCTTGAGGTCACCTTTAATCTTCTTGCCAAGTAACCGTCAAAAAAGTCTGTCGCAGCTGAAAAAGTAAGTAAAATTAAGCATAAGGTAACATTTCCTGTCATAAACAAATAAAAGAACAAGGGCAAAACTGCTATTCGCAACGAACTTATGAGATTGGGAATTAGGATTAGTTTTCGCACGGTCTATCACTTTATCAAGATTATGCATTCGCTACCTTCATCTTGTCGAGGCTAGCCAATATTCGGCAAATTTCTTATAATGAAAAATAGGTGAAATTAGGGTAGTTTGAATAGGCGTGAATTACTGCTTTAGAACAAAAAGACTTATCGTTGTTACTATTGCTAATAATACTGTTAGTCCACCGAAGGCTGCGTGAACAGTATGATACGTAGTTCCGCTGACACCAGCAGTAATTACCCCTAAGATTACTGTCAGAATAGAAAGCATACGAACGGTTTTTAGTTTCGTTTGATTCACCTCTTTTGCGACGGCGTGTTTTTACGACGGTGTGTAGGTTTATTGTCTAAGAAAGGGTTTTGGCTAATTTCTCACCCAGTTGTTTTGCTTGCTGTTTGTCCGTTTCAGAAATTTTGCTATCTACGGCAAGCCCAGGCAGAATCAGCTTAGGGTTGAAAGCTTTGAGTATGCTTTCGATATTTGCGGTAGTCTTAGTTTGGCTGCCACCACCAGTGGCGAATGCAACCATAGGTTTACCAGCTAATTTTTCGCGTACAAAATAAAAGTCAGTCAGTAAAGTCAACAATGGGCCTGACATCATACTAAAGTATGCTGGCGACCCAAATGCGAATCCATCAGCTTCAACCGCTTCTTTTGCATTGATATCTGCAACATTTTTTATTTGAACGTCGACTCCCTCGACGCTTTTTGCGCCCTCGGCTATGGCTTCGGCAACTTGTTTGGTGTTTCCAGTTTTAGAATAATACGCAACTAACACTTTTGGCACTTAAATTCCTCCATTTTTATGAACAACTGGAGCTAAATAGTTATATAGTTTTGGGTAATTATAATGTACCATGACTCAGTGCTGAAAATGACCAAACAAAATAACCCAAATGACCAAGAAACTGTAATTTATGCTCTTCGTGAACTTAAACAGGAAGTTGGCAGCTTAAAAGCCGAATTAGGCAGGGTAGAAGGGGTAATCCTAAAAGATCGACTAAGCGCAGTGGAAGAAGCTCTCTCTCAAAACCGCTTAATGCAATACGCCGACCTCCTAAATGAAGAGGCCAGCGACGATATTGACGGGCTGCTAAATGCTGATTGTGAAAAAAGGACAAAATGCCACGAATTCTTTAAAGATCAATTGGCTAAAAGCCTGCTAATTGTTAAAACATGCGGATCGAAAGCCGCGTTTGCTGATCTGGATGCAAGAATAAACCAAATTGGGATTCAAGCTGAAAAAGCTAAAGGCACTCAATGCGAGAGCTGTCAAACCAAGTTTCAGAAGAAACTAAAAAGAGAGAAAAGATCTTTCCAAACAATAGTTCTCGTCGAAAAAACCAATGATGACCATCCCAATCAAGAAGTAATTGATGTTCCTTTCATTGTTGAAAATTTGCTTGAGCCACTAGCTAGCACTATGCGGCTTAAGATTCTCATCAGTTTGTATGAAGGAAAAAAGAATTTCTCTAAATTGTCTCAAATAATGGAGCTAAAAGGCGGTCACCTCATTTTTCATATTAAAAAGCTTCTTGATTCGAAGTTCATAGCTCAAGAAGACAACAAAGGTGACTACATCATAACCCCCAAAGGGGTAGATGCAATAAAAAAGATCTCATTTCTACAAACAACAGAAAAGCAGTTATAACGTAATTATTGCTTTCAGTTAACCTTTTGGTATCAAAATACTAGTGGATCCACGTCTCTACTGACAAAATGAGCAGAAATTAACATGAAAACTTCAATTAAGCAACGCACTGGCGCGCGAGGCCATCAAGCAGTCACCCGAATACACTGAGTCTCTGCTAGTACTCAACACTTGAGCCATAGTTCTCAGAATAGAAGGGTTATCATCAATGATCAATGCTACGCCTATTCTCAGACATTAATTAAACAAGTCCTTCAAAAACTATTCTTCTGTAAAAAATGCTCAAATCACTAGTAAAAATCTCTCTGATGTTTAAACATTTGTTACTGCAAAATCACACATGCATTTGCTCAACCAACTTACTGATCATTTCTAACTGTTTATTTTGTGAGTATGTTACGGTGAATGATGTGCCTTGATCTTTCAGGTTTGAAGCTGCGGCGATTTGGTTATTTTGGCTGTTTTGCATGACAATATGGTCTTCTGAGAATGTGTTTGGAGATCCTGTTTTGCCGCCGATTTGCGCTGACAGATTTGTGAACGTTACGGTTCCGAAGTCAGCTAACGCGGCTTGTTTATTGTTGACTGTGGGTCTTTCTACAATCCAGTCTGCTGTTAGCCGTGAAGAGTTATATGTGAGGTTTTGTTCGTCACAGTTTTGGGTGAAGCACGCGCCTGAGGTGTCGTCGGCTATTCCGATTTGCCAGCTTCGGGTTGAGGCGTTAACGAGTATTATAGATGCTGAGAGTTGGTCACCCGGCGAAATTGTGATGTTTTGTATGGTTACCGCGATACCGGGCAGAGCTTCATACCATATGCTGTAAACAGCTTGACCTAACAGAGAGTCCTGTTCAGAACCTACTTGGATAAGCGTGGTATCCAATGCACCACCGATGCCTATCCACGCCGCCGAAAACGAGTCAGAATCAGAAATGGCAACCTTCGGCACAGTCCAAGACCCACTCACAGCATCGACTGTAGGCTGCGGCGACAGGTTATTTGCCGATACCGCATAGCCTGCCCAATCCAAACTGACGAAAGTTTGAGTTTGAAGCGACTGGAAATAGGGCATCGCGAATATATCTACCACGACCAGCGAAAACAAAAGCAAAGCTATCCCAAGCGCTATCAGCAAAATTTCGCGAATTCTCTGTTTTTGTCCATTTCGCATATTAACTTGTCTCCTCGACCTTTCGGGGTACACGCCCGCCAATTCAAGCGTTGTCTCGCACAAGCTAATAGCCGAACCATATTTAAGCGCCAATTCAATGATAAGCTCACAGGGCCGAAGTCGCGGTTTCCTCGCTAATTGATGTGAATGCGCCGTCTTCTCTGTTTTCAGCAACGCACGCGCCAACATAACGTTGGCGAGATTATTTCGGGCGATCTACCATAATTTTTACATCACTAAGCGTGTGGTCTGAACCCTACACGGTTCAGATTCCCCTCAGTCCACTTTAGTATTATGGAAACTACAACCCTTGAACTGTTATCAGGTTTCTTCAGGAAAAAAGAGTAAGATTAATCGAGCTTGATAGAGAACAGGCTAGCAATTAAAGAGCGCACGATATGGATGTTTCTTGTGGCTTTGACCATGTCAGGATCTATGTCGAAACTGAAAAATGGTTATTGGAAAAACCAATATTTACACTTATGCAACAAACTGGCATTAACGCATTTCAAGAATGCGCCCACTAACCAGAGTCACACGAAACATCCCCAAAAAAATGTTTTACAGAAGCGTTATTTAAACGGTCTTACCACGCACGCCCTTTTTCTCTTTAATGGCGGCTTGTGCCGCAGCTAACCTTGCAATAGAAATTCTATAGGGTGAGCAACTGACGTAATCCAAGCCTATAGCATGGCAAAATTCTATCGAAGAAGGTTCAGGCAAAATTCTATCGAAGAAGGTTCACCGCCTTGCTCGCCGCATATCCCTATCTCCAAATCGGGCCGGCTCCTTCGCCCCCACTCCACAGTTATAGACATCAGTCGCCCAACACCCTTAACGTCCAGAATTTCAAAGGGGTTATCCTGCAAAATCTTCAGCTGATTGTAAAGCGGAAGGAACTTGTTCTCTGCATCTTCCCTCGAAAAGCTGAACGTTGCCTGAGTCAGATCGTTAGTCCCAAAACTGAAAAACTCCGCCATCTCAGCCAGTTTCCCGGCACGCATGCAAGCCCTAACCACTTCAATCATTGAGCCAAACTTGTACGGAACGATTACGCCAGTTTTTTCAGTGACCTGCTGCTCGACGCGTTTGATGAGTTCCTCCACCCGCTTCAGTTCCTCCGCAGTGCAGACGTTCGGAACCATGATTTCAACTTTAACCGCAACACTTTCCTTGATAAGCTCTGCAGCCGCTTCAAGAATGGCTTCCACCTGGGTCTCATAGATTTCAGGGTAAGTAATTCCTAATCTTACGCCGCGGTGACCCAGCATCGGATTGACTTCTTTCAAGACGCGTATCTTCTGGAGAGTTTCCAGCTTCTTGTCAAGCTCAGACTTCTGAAGACGCGCCAGACTGTTCAGCATTTGCTGATCCCCGGTAAGGAGTGGTTCAAGCTGCGGGTCTAAAGTTCGAAGAATCTTTGGCAACCTACAAACATTATCCAGAGCAACCTTACTCTTCTGCAACATGTCGATTTGCCGCTGGATCTCCTCTTCCGACGGCAGAAACTCGTGGAGCGGCGGATCAAGAAGCCGTATTGTGACCGGGAAACCCTGCATCACTCTCAACATTGCCTTGAAATCTTCCTTCTGCAAAGGCTGAAGCCTCCGCAAGGTAGCAGCTCTATCTTCGGGCGAATCAGCCAAAATCATCTCCTGGAATATCCCGATTCGGTCGGCAGCGTTGAACATCCTTTCCGTGCGGCACAAACCAATTCCTTCCGCCCCGAACCTAAGCGCCTTCGCTGCGTCAGACGGAGTATCCACGTTAGTTCGCACTCCCAATCTGCGGAACTCATCTGCCCACTTCAGGATGGTGTTCATATCCTTTGAGAATTCTGGCTCCACCATTGAAACCTCTCCCAGCCAAACCTTGCCAGAAGTGCCATCTATCGTGATAACATCGCCTCGAATGATTTTGTGGTCGCCAATCGTCGCGCTCTCATCTACCGCATTGATCTTGATGTCCCCTGCTCCGGTTACGCATGGCTTACCCATACCCCTAGCAACGACGGCGGCGTGACTCGTTTTCCCACCAACAGTGGTCAGGATGCCTTGCGCCGCAAAAAACCCGTGAATATCCTCAGGCTTAGTCTGCTCTCTGAGCAGAATAATTTTCTTGCCGTGCGTCTTGCTCTGCCGCTCAGCTTCATCTGCGTCAAACACTACTTCGCCTGAAGCGGCGCCGGGCGAAACCCCCAGCCCAACCGTAACGGGCGGAGTCTTGTTTTCCGGGTCTATTTGGCTATACATTAGTTGAGTAAGCTGGGTTGCATCAAGCCTCATCAGCGCTTGTTCCTTCGTAATCAAGCCTTCATTAACCAAGTCAACAGAGGTCTTCATCCCAGCCGCGATGTTCATTTTTGCAGAACGAGTCTGAAGCATGAACAGCTTCCCATTCTCCACCGTAAACTCCACATCCTGAATTTCCCGAAAATGCGTCTCAAGCGTCTCCCGAACCTTCAACAATTCCCTATGAACTTCGGGCATGACCTGTTTCATCTCAAAGATGGGCTTTGGGGTTCGAATACCGGCCACAATGTCCTCACCCTGCGCCCGCTCTAAGTAATCTCCAAAAAGCACGTTTTCGCCGGTGCTAGGGTTCCTCGTGAAAATTACTCCAGTCGCAGAATGCTCACCAACGTTGCCAAAAACCATCGCCTGTACGTTCACCGCAGTGCCATTAGCAATCTCAGGGATGATTTTGAATTCACGCCTATAATCTACAGCTCTCTTTCCATTCCAAGAGGCAAACACCGCTTCTATAGCCATAAATAGCTGCTCATATGGGTCATTAGGGATAGGCTTGCCAACATTATCTTCAATTATACGCTTGAAAGTTTCAACAAGCCCCTGAAGGTCGAACGAAGAAAGAGTCGTGTCATATGTCGCATTCCTTTCCTTCTTCAGGGCCTCCATCGCGTTGCTGAAAAGGTCACCGTTAATTTTCAGTACGATCTCGCCAAAAAGCGAGATAAATCGGCGGTACGAATCCCAGCCGAAGCGGTCATCTCCGCTTCTCTTGATTAGTCCGCGAACGGTTTCGTCGTTGAGTCCCAAATTGAGGACCGTATCCATCATGCCAGGCATTGAAATTGCTGCGCCACTTCTGATGGAAACCAGAAGTGGCTTCTCAGAATCACCGAAGCCCAAGCTCATTGATTTCTCCACCTGAGACATCGCCTGCCTAACCTGGTCCCTAAGTCCCTCTGGCAACTTGAAGCCGCCATCAAAATACTCGAGGCAAGCTTGGGTTGTTATCACGAACCCTGGGGGAACCGGTAAACCAATCTGGGTCATCTCGCAAAGACCGGCGCCTTTACCTCCTAAAAGTTTCTTGTTTTTTCCATCCCCTTCAGAGAAGAGATATAAGTAGACTGGAGGTATTTTGATGGATTTTGGTTCCGCCGCATAACTAGGATTATTTTGTGTAGTCATAAAACAGCATCCTCAACGATAGGCTACTTTCCTAAGTGAGATAAAAATGTGTGGTTGCATTAAGAATTAACAGCGAAAGTATCCCGTTGAGTTTCTAACCAAATGTAGGCGTCATCCAACACTTAAAGGAATCTTGGGCGTTTCTGACATATGGTTCGTAGATGATTCGGTCGGAAAGTTTTGGAAAAATGCAGGAATCCGAAAGAAACTAAGGTTACAGAAATAATGACAAAACGGGTAATTGTTGGAAAGCCTGACATGCGACTTGATGAGCTGCGAAACTCATATTTGAAAAAAAGGAGAAGAAACTACCTATAGTAGAAGGAACCCGTCTAGGGGGTTGGTTACGTTAACCGACTTAGATCGTATGGCAAGCCTTGACGAAAAGACGATGGAAATAATTGAAACACGCGAGAATTTCTTAGAGGCTTGCATGCATGGGATGTTACGCTCAAAGAACAAGAGCAAGCCTCAGTTCACAATAGCTTGCATGTAAATAATTATCCAAGTTTTGCGCTTTAGTCTATGTCGCCTGCATTAGTTAAACTGATCAATCTGCACTGTGCGCAAAATTAAGAAAAGAGGATTTGCAGGTGACATCTCCACTTCAAACGAGGTTCAAATCCCCCCAGTCCACCAATATATGCTTTTTAGTGATCCCCGGTACTCGCGAAAGCAAGCAGTTTATTCCGCTTTTTGAAGATTTTGTTGGCTCCGAAATCGCAAACGAAGGAAAATCCTCCTTCTACAAGTTTGCATACTTCTTCTGAATGAGCGACAACTGCAGTGAATTCATCATCGTTGAGTTTATGAACTGAGTGTAGAGCATTGTATTGTTCAGTGATTTGTGTCCAAGGATTTCCTTGACATGAAGAATGTCTCTTGTTTTCTGGTATTCCATTGTGGCTATCCAGTGGCGGAACGGGTGCGTCAAAAATTTCCCGGAAAAAATTCGGGCAAACTCGTGCAGTGATGGGCAAACATTACGCGTTAGGTGGCACTATCTCTCTTATTTCTACACTGCCGGCATTTTCCAGTATAGGACAGCCTTTTGATATCTCTACCGCAGTACCATAATCATCCGCCTCTACAACTATGTAACCGCCAACTGTATCTTTATTGAACTTCAGATCATCCACTCCTTCCGAAGAAACCACCTTGCCTTCTTGCTTGAACCTATTTCCGGGAATCTTGGGTGAAGAGACCATTTTAGCCCAGTTCACAAACCTGTCTAAGTATTCCTTGCTGAGCTCAGATGTCCGAAGACCGCCTTTAAACAGAAACACATAGAATGTCATAATTACACCATTAGAGTTTACGCTTTCCGAGGACTTTATTTCTTTTGGCTCTATAGAAAACATCAATTTTTTAACTTTACAAACAGACAATAAGTGGAGCTGGTGAACAGACCCACACAGACGGGCGGAAGAATGTGCGCAGGGGGAGGACTCGGCCTTCCCCTTCAAGCCGGACCAAAAGCTGAAGGTCAGATAGGCGCCTCGTTAGAGTGAAAAGTTGAAAATTCGAGGTTTCCCGAAATTTTATAATTGATGGGGTAAATTTTTGGAAGGCCTTGGTAAGATCATATTTTGGCTGGTTCCTGCAATATTCCCATGCATTTTTATGCACTTAAACACATACACTTATAAGCTCGTATGCACATATATGTTAATGCAAATAAGCGAACTTGAAGGGACAAAGCATGACAAACACAAAAACTGAATACAAAAATTGGCTTCTCACTTCCTTCAAAAATATGTAACCGGCAAAAAACAAGACAAAATTGGGCCGCGTCAACGATGACATTTCAGACGAACTAGAAAGATTCGGAGACAAAAATGGCGACTTATGTAAGAAGCGGCCAAACCATGGATCAACAAAAAACAGTGAAGCCGTCCCTCTTCAAATCCCAGTAACTACCGTATATGAAGCCTACGTAAAAGGCAAGGGAAGCCAGTTAGCCTGGAACTCCTTGCATGAGGATTATAGGCTATCTAACGGCAAAACCCTTTTTAGAAAAATCAATGCTTGAAATCGTAGTCAGAAAAAATTTAGTGAATAAGAAAAAAAGCCTACTGTAACTATCCTTTATGACCGTGCTTTTATTTCATTTAGAACATAAATTGTATAGAGTCGTAGGAAACGCAGTTTGACAAAGCTTAAAACAAAGACAGTTCATAGCCAAATGGGAGAAGCCGCTAAGCACTGAGCATAAAACTAGACCACTGTTCTCTTCAAAAAATTAACATCACAATCTCAACTGAGTCGCCTCAAGTTGGATCACTTCCAAAAAGCAGACTAAACTGAAAGGGGAGGTGAAAAAATTGAACAGAAAGATCATAGTGTTTGTTTCGTTAGGATTGTTAATGCTTTTTGTGGCAGTGCCTTTTGTGGCAGCACAGCCTTCTGTATACACGGCAAGTGGTTATGGTTTTGACACTTATCCATCTGGAGTTGTACATTTCGGAAGTGCAACCTTATATATTTTTGACAATGCGGGCTTTTCAGTCAGTTCAGCTATTACGCTTAAGTTTAGTAATGGTTTCTATTCGACATGGAAACTGTCGGTAGTCCCTACAATAAATCCCAATGACATAGTATTTTCTGGTGTTCCCGAAGTTAACCTTATTGGCAGTATAGTAGGTAACAATGCTGGCAGCATAACAGTAATTTGGAATACGAAGAATTCGTTTGTTATAGCCTACGGCTTTGAGGTCTTATTCATTGGTCAAGAAATTGGCGTTGCCGATTAACACTGCTCAAATCCATTAAACTGCAAAGGCTCTTTACTTTTACCCTTTCCTTATCCTTAACAATTTTTTATTAAATTATCCAAGTTTTCATGGTGATAAGTCTTAAATCTGCACAGCGTTGAAATAGAATAAGTGAGAGACTTTAATGGGATTACCACCACCGCCAAGAGAATCGGAAGCAGAAAAAACAGCAAGATTCACTAGGCGTTTCTTGCAAGGAATTGTAGTTTTCTTTGTAATCATTATTATTGTTGCTGGTGTTGGTGCGTTTTGGTTTTGGCATCAAGGACAAGCTACAAAAAATGCAGGTTCTTCTTCAACGCCAACACCACTTCTAACTCCAACATCTTCGTCAACACCTACATCTTCAAACGGAGCAAGTTTGGTAGGTCTTAATGTTGGCGATACGTTTACTTACAAACTGAGAGGCGAATATTTAGGTAATTCATCCACAACAATTCTATCCCTTTTTTCTATATATAATAATACAGACTATTACCAAGTCACCATAACGGGAATTAGCGGAACAAAAGTTTCACTTAACACATTATGGCGATTGACAAATGGAACCCAAACCGCAAGTTCACAAACAATTGATTTATCAAATGGGCAACTGAGTGATGCAAACGGGTTTTATCCTATTTACCCTTCAAATCTTAATGTAAACGACTTTCTTTATCCACATGGTAATGACAGACTAATCGTTAATAGCACCACCACTCAAAACTATACAACCTCTTATAGGGAAACAAATGTCTGGTCAACGAGCAAACTAACAACTGTTCCTGAAGACCCGACAGGGATGACACAGGAATATACTAACATGACAGTCTCTTTCGATAAACAAACAGGGATGCTTACTAGCTTAACCAACATTCAAGAATCAAACAATCCAGAATATGAAACAATCATCACTTGGGAACTTTACAGTACAAACGTTTGGACTGTTTAACTTCTTACTCTTCATAATTTTTTGACTATTTGAAAGCACGTAAAAACTTAAATCTGCATGGCTTAGAATAAACTTATCATGACAAAAACGGAAAATCCATCTGATGTTAATCATGATAATTTAATTGGAGACCTTGTTCAAAAGATAGATAACGAAAAATCTCTTTTCAATGTACTTCACGAACTCGATGTTTACGGCACAACTTTTTCCTTGGTCACTCTGTTAATTGTTGCTGAACTTGTAATTTTGGCTTTGCCGAATAGTTTTGCTCCACTACTTGAAAGAATCACCGTTTTCATAGGTATTATTGCGATTGGTTTCGCATATGCGGGTACTCTAGTGGCAGATTTGAAAGAAATAGTTGTTCACGCAAATTTCAAAAAGGCAGTTAAGAAATTTAAAATAAACGAGAAAGAGGAAGAAAAAAGACTTTTGCTCATGGCATTAATAAAAATGAAATCAATGAACCACTATTCTAAATTAGAGATAGCCAAAAAAATGCATAAAGAAATGTTCACGAAAGAAAAGTTGTTAGAAAGACTTTATGAATAGCCAAGATAACCGCTTTTCAAATTCTCGGGTAACCATTGAAAGCTTGGCAAGTTCGCTGGGGACAAATCCCACCGGACCCGCTTCTGGAAGATAATTCTTAATTTTTTGTTAGCGAGTTGCCAGCTTCTTTTTCCCCGCTCTTATTCGAGACAAGAAGCTGTTTCTTTCTTATTTGAAAAAAGGTTTTTGAGCCAAAAAGGGTTCAGGGATCTCCAGCCCCAAACCGTGGCATAAACTTGCGAAAATAGTCTGATTTTGCAAATTTTAGAAAAAGAGCTTTTGTGGTTTGAACCCAACACGGATTAAATCCCCCCAGTCCACTCGTCCATGCTTTTCAATTACCCGAAATTTGTTGCGCATTAAATCGTTAACCGAAGAAAACGCTAGCCGTCTCGTAGAGTTCTGGACTCACCGTTTTGTTTTTTCCCACGACGTCTTTCAGCGCGACTGGAACAATATGGGTTCCCTGGATTCCCACCAAAAAGCCAAATCTATCCTCATGAACAAAGTCGATTGCCGCTAAACCATACCTAGTGCCCAAGATTCTGTCAAAAGCCGTTGGAGCCCCGCCGCGTTGGATATGCCCCAAGACCACGACACGTGTCTCAGTGCCTATGCATTTCTC
>JBEKVK010000060.1:0-7890 GCA_049514075.1 Bathyarchaeia archaeon
ACTGCTTCCTGTGAGGCGCCTGCAGAGATGTCAGTTACAGTGCCAGTTATTGTTATTGGAGTGTCTGTTGAAACGCCAACGTTTGGTGCATTAACAGTTGTTTTGGTTGGACCCATGCCGTATGCATAAATTTGGTTGTCATAAGCATTTAGTGTAGTCATAACTCCGTCTGCGATTGCGGGTGCACTGGTAGTGTCAAATGCGTCAATGCTCCATATTACACTGCCATCTGTAGTGTTTAGGCATAGTTGCTGTGCTTTATGGAATAATGGTGGACTGTACATGTGTCCTTCTGGAAGGTATAGTTTGCCGTCAGCGACTGTTCCCACTGTGAAAGTCCAGAGAGATTCTTGGCCGTATGGCGATTCGTAGCCGCCACTTGGTGTATGGTATTGCCAGTTAAGGTGACCAGATTGCAGATCGTATGCATACACGTCTCCACCGTAACAGTATAGATAAATTGTACCGTTGGCTACAACAGCGTTTACGCCTAGAGAACTAAAGGGACTTGCATTCGGAAGTGTTTGTGTCCAAACTTGTTTTCCTGTTGTTAAGCTAAAACCATATACGGTTTGCGTTGATAGTACGACCATTACATAGACACCACTGCCTGTTCCTACCCATGGTTGAGGGTCAGCGTTTAATAGTGAGTAGGGTGCATAGGTTCTGTTTTCTATCCATAGCTGTGAACCGTCAATTGCACTATAGCCTGCTTCAATTTGATATCCCGTTTCATAGCCCGCTGCGCTACTCGCTGCGTTAGTACCGGGGCCTGCTACTAAGAGTAACGTATCACCGCTTGTCGCCTTGATTGAAAGAGAACCGTCGATTGGAACGCCGCTAATGTTGGTTGCTAATGGCTTCGTCCATTGAATACCATAGGAAAAGTTAACGGATACGTCTTGTCCTGGTCTCCATGCATAGCCATTTGCATCGGGGAACGCTGAGAATACAGTAAACGGTGTACCTCCGAGGTTAATGCATCTTGTTGAGTTCCACATGTTCAATGTGTTACTTGTCTGGTCTACATAGTAGATGATCAGGTTTCCGTTGGCATCTTGTGTCATGGCCGTATAAATTGGGGTCACGGGTACGCCTGTGACTTGCAGAATGTAGTCGCCTGTCATTGCATCCCACATCGAAAGTGTACCATAAGGACCGACTATACTAAATGGACTATATGGAATGCTCCATAGGTATGCGAGGCCTCCGTATTGATCAGGTGTATCATAATAGAGTATTTGACCGCATCTTAAAATCTCAGTAGTGTTTTTTGTCCAAATTACTTCGCCCGTCTTCAGGTTTACTGCTGTCCACCCAGCTGGGTTGGTGCCTGCACCTGGATAGTTGGTGTAGTATAGTATTCCGTTCATTATGATTGGTGCAAATTTGGGTTCATACTGGGAGGTTGAATAGTAATTGCTTTGTTCAGAACCATTACCGTAAGAGCCGCCAATCGTTCCACCGAAGGCTACGGGTTTTGTCCAGAGAATGTGCGCGCTATTTGGGGCAGTAGTATATGGATTATAGTTGCCAGATGCATCGTACATGCCAGAACTTGCGAATGTGGAAACCCCTAGACCAAGCCAGTTTCCCGCAATTGAGTACCAATTGTTGTTTTCAGCGTAAATTGGCCTTGTCCAGAACTCTGTTGGAAGCGGCGTTTGTGAAGAGTAAGGTATAGGGTTTTGCTGTACGGTCAGTTGGAAAACATTGCTGCTGCTTGGCTCGAAGTAGTCACCAATGTACGCATTTGTGGGGTCTGCACCGTTTGCACCTGCCAATGTTTGTCCGCCGAAGAACATTTGGAATGAATAGTTGCCGACGGTAGTTGGAGTGTAGGAAGTGTGTGATCCACCTGTTGCATCAGAAGTGAAGGGACCTAAGGTTTGAGTGGTTCTATCAGGTTTAGTGACTATAACTGTCATATTTTGCCATCTGTCACCAGCTGCTGCGCTGGCTGTCGGTGGTGGCTGATTAATCCAGAAGTTGACGTTAACATATTGACCGACACCTATTGGGTTGGGTGAAATGGCGCAAAAAGCGTAGGTTGGTATGTTAATTGGTGGTATATGTGAGCTAGCTGTTGGTAGAAGTATTGGAGCGCATAGCATGATTGTGAGGATTGCGATTGTCAGAGTAAACATTGATATCTTATAGGTTTTATTTATTTTCATTTTTATTCTCCTTTTATGCTGTTCGTTTTATGCAGCATCGACCGTTTAATTCCTTGTAAACACAAAAAAACATGACAATTCCGAGTTCTATGGAAAAAAATAAAAAGAGTTCGTTGCATAAGTAAAGATCAACGGGAAGGACATTGGCTGATAGGGCATGTTCTTGGAAAAAGAGGATCAAATACTAATCAGATTAGGTCTAAGTAAAGTTCAAGCAAAAATATACTGTACTCTCTTAAGGATGAAGAGTGGATCAAGCGCTACCATTGCACAAGCCAGCACTATTACACGTCAGCAGATATATCGTGAAATGCCGGTCATGGTGGACCTCGGGCTCGTGGAAAAAATTATTGGCTCACCAACTAAATATCTAGCGATCCCAATCGAAACCTCCCTAAAAATTCTCCAAGCAAAAAAAGCGGCTGAGCTTTCAGATCTGGATCAAGCGACTAAATTATTTCTGGAAAACTATGCTTCTATTAAAAGAAATCGGACACTTGAAGAAACAAGTCATTTTGTCTATGCTTCCGAAAAAGAAATCGCTCTCAATAAATATGATAAAGAATGTGCAAACGCACAAATTAGCATAGAGGCAATCGGACCAGCTTTAGATACTGAAAGCGGAATAGTATTAAGGTATAAAGGATTTTTTTTGGAAAGACTTAAACAAGGAGTCCAGCTTCGAATTGTTACAGAGAAGCTTCGGAAGGACAGGGAAATCCTAAATGCTATAAGGCAACTTCAAAGGAGTCCGTTGTTTGAAATAAGGGAACTCCCAGAAAAACCACCTGTTCAATTGGCAATGTTTGACCGAAAAAGAGTAAATATAGTGGTGTCTGACGCCTATCATAATTATGCAGATTTATGGACTGACAATTCAAGCCTTAGGATATTGGCGATAAACTATTTTGAATATATGTGGGAGAAAGCAAGTGTTTTGCAAGTTCCCTAAGTGATGCTCTGGCGAGTAAGCATTATTTAGGGTTCAAATACCTTACATAGCCCCTGAATCTCTACTTCTTAGAAAAAAGAGTTTACTATGTTTGACTGATTTCTCTTTTATGAAATGAGACCAATTTGGATGAATTAACCCCTTTATCTAGCTAAAAGCTCAAGAATCAACTGCAAAAGGTTACTTCAAACTCCGTAATATGCAGTTATAGTTCAAGAGCACTTTCGAATTTATAGGACTTTCATCCGCGGTCTACGGGCAATTAGTCTTTCTTTGTTGTGGTGACTAGGTGTATGTCCTAGCCTTTGCCGCCAGTTCCCTTTGGTTTCCTTACCATCAGTCCCTAAATCAATTTTTGAATGACATTAAAATAACTAGAATGCTCTAAAATTGGAAAAAATTGTTTCTCAGATGGGTTTGCTGAGGCTCTGGAAACTAAGGAAGAAAACTTCTTTTCTTTAGGAGAAAAAAGAAAATGCAAACTCTTCAATTGCAGCTATTTCGAATTTAATCAGAGCCTTCTCAGCGCCCATTCTTTTATCTCTCCGTTTTTTCATGGTTTTAAAAGACTAAAAAAAGAAAAAAGGGATTTTGTGTTGTTTTGTCGGGTTTACGGGTGTTTTCTTGTGACAACCATCAGAATTGCCGCGCCGATGATGACGATGACGACGATGATGGCGACGCCGATATATTCAACTGTTGTGTTTGAAGCTAAGCCTGTCTGCGGTGTCGCTGTGGGTGTTGCTGCTGTGGCTGCTGGGCTAGCGTAGATGTGTGTTTCAGCGGATGAGCCATAGTATGATCCTGTGCCGGCGAATGTCGCATATATTGTGTAGTTGCCTGAGACGTCAGGTGTCCAAGCGTAGCTAAATGTGCCGCTTGCATCAGTGGTTGTCGTGCCGATCGATCGGTAGTTGTTGTTGCTGTCTAAGACGTAGAGTGCAACGGGAACACCTGTTATGTTTGTCGGCATTGCCTGTTGCTCGTAAACGGCTTCCATAAAGGCGCTCATGCTTGCGTCGGATACGCAGGGTAGACCGTGTGGGAAGTTGGCTGCAACTGCCTGTTGAGACGCTCCCGCTGAGATGTCCATCACTGAGCCTGTGATCGTGATCGGTGCGGCGGTTGTTACTCCAATGTCGGGTGCTGTAACACTTGTTTCGCTTGGACCCATGCCCCAAGCGTAGATCTGGTTGTCATAAGCATTTAAGGTCGTCATAATTCCGTCTGAAATTGCTGGTCCGCTAGTGACATCACAAGCCATTAGGCTCCATACAAGACTTCCGTCAGTCGTGTTTATGGCTAATTGGTTAGCTCCTCTGAACAGCGGTGGACTATACTCGTGTCCCATTGGAACGTAAAGGATCCCGCCGGCGACTGTGCCTACTGAGAACGTCCAAAGCGGCCATACACCGTATGGCGTGTTATCTCCTGCGCTGCCAATCAGTTGTGTAGTTGTCGTGTGCCAGTTTATTGCGCCTGTCTGCATATTAATCGACCAAATGTCTCCGCCGAAGCCCCATAGGTAGAGTTCATTGTTAGCAAGAACTGAAAAGTAGCCGCCGATACTGTTGTAAGGATTGCTGGGCAGGTTTGTTGTCCAGAGTTGCTTTCCACTGTTAAGACTGTAGCCTACAAGAGTTGATGTCTCCAAGTTGACCCAAGCGTAGACTCCGTCGCCAATTCCTATCATTTGCATTCTCGTGTAGGATGTTTCAGTTCTATTGACGATCCAAAGTTGTTGACCTGTGACCGCACTAAAGCCCGCTTCGATTTGGAAGCCTGGGTTGTAACCTGTTCCTGAGCCGCCAGCTATCAGAAGAATTACACCGCTGTTGACAGATGCTGGTCCTAGAATAGTATTAGCCAAGGAAAGGGCGCCGGGCAATAGTACGCCATTGATGTTGGTTGGTAATGGCACTGACCACATGATGCCTGCCGAAAATTGAATCGCCATGTTTTGTGGCGGTCTCCACGCCCAATTTGCGGCTCCAGGAGTTTTCCCTGTAGGATAAAGAATCGCTTGTGTTGAATTCCAACAGTTTAATGTCGGCGCATTTGCGTTGGTAGAGTTAACGTAGTACCCGATCAGGTCTCCGTTTGCGTCTTCAGTTAGAGTCATCGGAGAGCCTAAGAACGCGGCAGGGGCGTTAATTATGCTCAGTACGTAGTTGCCAGTCATTGCATCGTACATGTTCAATGTTGTGGATCCTGGGGCAATGGGTAGGTTTGTGGTGCCAGGAATATACTCTTCAATCAAACTTTCAATATTAATCGCTGCAGCAATTGTGGTAACTCCAGCAGGGGGATTGCCGGTGGCCCATAAGTATCCTATAGTGCCATACTGGTTTGGCGATACGTAGTTAAGCAGTTGACCGCACAACAGATTATTTAATGTATTTTCTGTCCATAATGTTTGTCCCGTCTGCAAGTTTACTGCAGTCCAGCCTGCCGGGTTAGTGGATGCTCCTGGAAAATTTTCGTAGTAGAGGACGCCGTTGATAATTATTGGTGCAAATTTTGGCTCGTATTGTGATGTTGAGTAGAAGTTGCTTGTGCCGGTTCCGCCGAATTCTCCTCCGACTAAGCCTCCCCACGCTGCTGGTTTAGTCCAGATGATGTGGGACGTTGTTGGCGCGGTTGTGTATGGGTTGTAGTCTCCGGTGGCGTTGTAGAGGCCTGTTTGTCCGAAGGATGTTGCTCCGAGCCCAAGCCAGTTGCCACTGATAGTGTACCAATTGTCGTTGACCGATTCTATGGGGCGTGACCAATAACTTGTTGGAATTGGCGCTTGAGGGATGCTGGGTACGGGTGACTGCTGAACTGTAATTGTTACCGATTCGCTGGTGGCCGGTTCATAGTAGTCGCCAATATAGGGATTTGGAGCACCGGGTGCCGGATTATTGCCTGCTAAGGTTTGTCCTAGAAAGTTAAAGACAAAGGTATAATTGCCTATCGCTGTTGGAGTGTAGGTAGTAGCGAACCCTCCTGTGTCGTCTGAAGTGAACGGCCCTAAGGTTTCGTTGGTTCCGTCTGGCTTTGTGACTGTCACCTTATAATTCATCCATCTATCGCCATATTGAGCGAGGGCCGTAGGCGGTACTTGACCGAGCCACATGTCTACGGTAACTGTTTGGCCTATTCCTGCTGGGTTTGGTGCTACGTTAAGGAAAGCATAGCTGGGAATTTGTAATGGCGGACTGTGCGCTCGTACGTTAGGTACAAATGCCATTGAAGTGCTCATCGAAATCATTAAGAGTAAGACAATCAGAATTGCCGATTTTTTGCTTTTGACAAATTTCATTTCGTGGTTTCTCCTTTTTCTGTGAAACTGCATCTTATTCAAGAAGTATTTAATATTTTCCAGTTCTGTTGCTCATTGACTGTTTTAATTTGTTTTAATGGCATATTAAAGAAATATTTGCTATAGCGCTCTTCAAAGATTCAATTTTTCTCGTATGAAAACAATACTTATTTATTGATAATGGGCGTTTTTAGTGAAAGACCAGATATGCCTTTAAAGAATGGAATTGATGACATAGACCTCAAAATCTTAAACCAATTAGAAGCTGATGCTAGAACCGATTTGAAAGACATAGCTGAAAAGTGCTCTCTTACGTCAAGTGCCGTTCTAAGAAGAGTTGAAAAACTCAAAGCGGGGAAAGTAATCGTTGGAACGTGGGTCGAGCTCAAAAGAGGCATTTTCGGGTATTCACTGGAGGCAACGGTCGCAATTACGGCAGAAAACTCCAAGGTTGATCAAGTTGCTCAAAAAGTAAGAGCCATCCCCAATGTCATGGTCTGCGCAAAAAGCATTGGAAGATACAACGTGTTTTCACATGTATTCGCAAAAAGTCTGGCTGATATGGATAACGTCACTCATAAAATCAAGGACATAGCTGGAGTAAGAGCGGTTTCAACTAATATTTATATCGATGATTTCTCTGACACAAAGGAAATTTACAGCTCTCAAAACCCATTCAATTTAGATGAGATTGATTTAAGATTAATTGACGAGTTGTTAAAAGACGCTCAAGCGCCATTTGTTCGAATCGCCAAAGCTTTAGCAATTTGTCCTGAGACGGTGCGACAACGATTTGAAAAACTAAGAAAAAACGGCATAATCATAAAGTGCTCTATTACGGTCGATCGCTCAAAAATAGGCTATCAAGGAGCGTGCTTCATCCTAATTTCTTGCTCCAAGAATCAATCCGTTCAGTCAACAATAAATACTCTAAAAGAATTACAAATATTCAAACTCATTGGTAGAACAATAGGTAGCGCTTTCGACATATCTGCCATGACGTTTATCAAGGACATTAAAGACTTGGCAGCTATCATTGCTGAGCTCGAAAAAATCCCCGAAATAGAAAACATCGAAGTTGCAATCTCAACTTTCACGTATTACTCATATATTCCAAAACCTCTTGCGCCTTACAAATGCGATTACACAGAGCTTTCGTGAAACGTTGTAATTTTTACGCTCTTCTCGAGCTCTAAGAGGGAAAAAATCAGGAAGAACGGGTTGCTTCTTCTCTTTGTAGCAAGCACACACTGTGTGCGTGTGTTGTGTTGTATGTGTGTGGGTGTATAGGTATGTCTGGTTGTGGCTGGTTGTAGTGGTAGTGTTGGTTGGTTGGATTAAATTTTAGTCCTCACACATTTTATTAGTAAATTGGTCCTAGTATACCCGCTTCTTTTGAAAGCGCTGTTTCCCGCGTGAAATTTGAACGATAGTCATGCTCTTTAGCGAAACAAGGG
>JBEKVK010000061.1:0-7782 GCA_049514075.1 Bathyarchaeia archaeon
GTGACTTTGTTTGTAGCCGTATTTATTACTGAAACCGTAGCTGCGCCAAAATTTGTAACATAGACATATTCGTTGTCCGGCGTTATAGCCAAACTTTGAGGATTGCTTCCAACGGTTATCGTCGCCACCACCGTATTCGAAGATGTGCTTATCACCGACACTGAATTGCTGCCAAAATTTGTAACATAGGCGTATGCGCCGTTAGGAGTTACAGCCACACCAAAAGGACCATTTCCAACACTTATTGTCTTCGTCACTTTGTTGGTAGCTGTGCTTATAACGGAAACTGAACCACTGCCACCATTTGTCACATAGACATAGTTGCCGTTGGGTGTTACAGCCACACCAAAAGGACCATTTCTATCGAATATTGTCGTCGTAATTTTGTTTGTTGCCGTGTTTATCGCTGAAACCCAACCGGCGCCATTCGTAACATATGCATAATCGCCATTAGGGGTTAAAGCCACCTCAAAAGGCTCGTTTAAACTGGTTACCGTCGCTGTCAAAACCTGTGCGCGAACTGGCTGAGACAATAATGCGAAAGCGCAAAACAGGGAGAAGAGAACGAGAAGAGCACAAACAACTCTCAAAGTCTTTGTCGTCTTAGGTTTCAATCTTTCTTCTCACCAATCAAACCCTTTTTGCAAGACGAGTGGGTATGAAACATTTCTTGCAGTTAGCTTTGCCAAAAAGAATCAATACTGCGTTAGAAAGAAAAATAATACAAACCGTTGATAGGACAGATTTTTTCATGGGCTTTCCAATTTGCTAGTAGATTGCTAAAGGAATAAAAGATTATTCGTCAACGTTTCTTGACTAAACAAAACTTTTCTTAAGTCAAGATTTCTTGACTGCCCATTTACTCTGCTCCCCCCGCTTTTTATTATTTTGAGTTGGCCCGAATCAAAAAAAGCTCAATTTGGGAAAAAATGTTGTAGCTTCTGGCAGTCACATATCGTTATTAGTCTATGATTAGTTTAGGGAATTATAGGTAAGTATCATGCAGTTTCTTGTAACATTTACTGTGAGAGAGTCAATTCTGTTGTCTGAAATAGCCAGTGTGCAAAACCGAGTTGGAGACACGATACAAAAAATACTGAAAACAGGAAAAGTCAAAGAATCAGGACTCCTTGTTGATGACCGAAAAGGGTTCTTCATAATCGAATCGGATTCAGCCGAAGAACTTTGGACGTGGTTAGCTCCTTTTTACGACATTGCAAAACTAGACATACAGCCAATAGTATCCTTTGAGAGTCTACCAAAAATCTTTGAGGAATTACAAAAACTTCACTACTAGTTGCAAATCACAGAATAGTGATATCGTAGAATAGTACAGATAAAGAGGAAATTATGAATAGGGAAGGAAGCGGCAAAACCATGAGTACGTTTCTGAGTAAAGAAAGGATTAAGATACCTTTCTTTAGCTCAAAGTGGTTTGCTGGCGCCTTTGCGTTCTTAGTTGTTGTGGAGTTTTTAGATGGTTTGACAACTAAGATTGGCTTGGATTTAGGACTTTTTGAAGTTGGAACATATGCAAGGGTAATTTTAGGTAGCTATGGTTTTTGGGGTTTGATGGTCTGGAAATACAGCATTGTGGCTGGTGTTGGTGCGTTGCTTTTCTTATTCTATATTGCAGTGAAGAAGTATGCTCCAACACGGTTGAAGTACGTAAATATCATTCTAACTGTCGGCTGCTTAACGGCAGCTTTGGGCTCACTTCAGGTTGTCCTTAATAACATTGGGCAGATTCTGCTTGCCCTGCATCCTTAAACGCCTTAACGCTTCTTATTCAAAAGCCACAGAAATCTCAATTTCATAGGAATTGTCTTTTTCAAACATAGTCTTTCTTTCCGAGGCACCCAGGAATCAAGTGTTGAGCATGTTCGGCAGCTTGACTTCGGGATGATGATACCTTCCATTATAAGAGACAATTTCGCCGCAGATGGCTTCTTGTGGGCACCAACTATAACAAGCAAGACAAGTCTCGCAATGATGTTGCCAAACCGGTTTTTTGTCTACCATCTTAATGTTGCTTACTGGACAAACTCTTGAACATGTTCCACAGCCATTACAGCTCTCGTTGGTTCGAAAGCTCTGGTCAGCTAAAGGTACTAGTTCACAGAAGGGCAGATGTGTTGTCGAATTAGAAAGTTTCCTGTACCTTCTGTAAAACGCTGGTTTTATCAAGATAAACAATAGTGGCGCGAAGACAATTTTGCGCAAGGGTCCACGTGTTTCAAATTTGCCTTTTTTGCGGTGAGCAACAAATTCGCTGATAACTTCAAGTTTCTTTTTCTGGTTACGGGACATTTTTTCTTGTTTTTCCACGTGAAGTTTCTTGTTAGCCATCTTCACTGTGAACCCCGCAGCAAGTTCGCCGCCGCGAGATTTGATTGCTTTTCTCAGATTCTCTATCGTGCTTCCAGGCATATCTCCACAAGTACAAACGGCAAAAACGTACTTTGAACCAATATTTGCCAGTTTGTCCACAAATCTGGTAACTATAAGCGGTAGCCCGCAGTCGTTTGTAGCATAATAAACTGGAAAAACAATCCCTACCGCAGCAGCTGTGGGCTCTATGCTTTCTCTGTTTACCACAGATTGCATGGATATGAGTCGCCCGTTGGTTCTTTCCGCTAAATCCTTTGCGATTATCAGTGAATTCCCTGTTCCAGAGAAATAATAAATTTCAGTCTCAGTCATGAAATCGCGACTGCGTCCTTAATTGGCGTGTATTCAGTTTGTGTTTAATCACGGATTTTAATAAGTCTATGGCAATTGAAACACTCTATGATAGCAAACGGAGACAACAATTAACTATTTCATCGCGGTTGGCTTTATGCAGGTTCAAGTGTAACCTGTAATGGTGGTTTTCTAAGCTTGGCATGTCTCCTTTTTAGCATGTCGATTACTATAGGCGGGATATTTATGGTCCGTTTTTTCTCATTTTTGAGTAAAGAGCTGCCAGCCTTCAAAATTTGTCTGGCTAGGTAAAGCCAACTTTTAGAAATTGAGTGGATTCCACCTTGAATTCACACTTAATCGTTTGTGCACTCTTTCCTCCTTCTGGAGCTTGCCGCTAAAGGTTACCTTTTAGTTCTAAGGATTGTCAAATTTTGTCAAAAATTGTACCAACCTGCAACTGATTCAAGCTTCTCCAACAAAAAGCAACCCAAAACGCAAACAAAAAAATTCGCCGGATCTTTCATCATGCAAGAACTTTATCGAAAACCGAGACCAACCGCCACTTTGAAAAACGTGAAGCGTTTGCGGGTTTATTTTTGCGAGTTCTTAGTGTCCTGAGGTGCTGTATAGGACACGGTTGCCGCATTTTTTGCATTTGTAGTACACTATTATTTTTTGGCTGTTGTGCACGGGCTTCATTTTTTCGTAGCAGTCTGGGCAAAGAAGGGTTCGACTATGCGGTTTCATAAAATCATACTTGGGTTTAATGGATATAACTCTTCTCACAAAGCATCGGTTGAGTTAACTAAAAAAAAGAAAAAAGATTGATATGGGAATAAGTGTTTTTCTGCGTTTTTAAGTTTGGGTTTTGCTTGCTGAGCCTGTTGGCATTCCTGGGGGCAGATCTGGGAAGTTTTGGCTGACTCTTTGTTCTGCAACGGTTGCTGCTTCAGTTAGAATTTTTGCTGCGTCCTCGTTTACGTTGTCGAAGTTCAGTGACATTCCAGTGCTTGTGCCTGCTTCAAACATTAAGCCGCTTAGCATGTCGCCGATGCTGCCGAGTTCGCCTTCTGCTTCAGGTAAGACACCGCCAAGTCCTGTGCTGACGCTGCGGAGTACGCCGATGCATGGCCCAAGGGTTGCGACGACGTCGCCTAGTTCCGAAACAGTCTTTATGCGTAGTGAAATCTGGTCGAGTGCAAGACGTGCGTTCATGATGATTTTTCCCATCTTGCGTATTTCAGCGAGTTCAGTGGCGTAGATGTTGGCGTGGGGTGTGTCGTGGTGGGTGTATGCGTCAACTAGTTTGGAGAATAGGGCTTTGTCTTTTTGTGTGAAGCGGTCGTTTGCCTGGTCGAGCTTGGCTATTTGCATGTCGAGTTTTCTCACGGCTAAGTCCAGGGCTGGTTTTAGCGCGGGTGGAGGAGTGATGGTGTTTCTTATTGTTGTTGACAGTGATTCTGTATCTCTTTTCTGTTCCCATTTTTTAGAAAAATTTTCAGACATGTTAACATCCTCTTGAATGTTCATGTAACGAATGAGCATTTAATTGTTGCTAACATGCACATATATATGTGGAAACAAAAAACAGATTTTTTCTACGAATTTCTAAATTACGGCTCCTTGAAGCAGGTTAATTTGCAACTTTTAACTCTGCAACTTGTATCCAACAAGGTTTTATCATATCTGATGTGTTACCATAAGGGGGTGCAACTGGACGGGAAGTAAGTTATGGTTTCCGCGAAGATGTTTACTGACGACTAAAGGCTCGCCATCATGAGCGCAAAAAGCAGGAGTAATTTCCTTGACAAGCAAGGACCTTATATGTTGAGTTTCTGTTCCTTATCGGGGGAAATTGCGTTTAGGAAAGCTTAAAATGATATATGTATCCTATTTTAGCATGAATTAGCTTGCGGTGAACTGTTTGAGTACCAATTACGCGCCTCTGGTCGGGGACAGTTACGCTCCGGAAAAAATACGTGTAATCATTCCTGTGGGTGGAAAAGCAACAAGGCTGCTGCCTTTGACGGCTGAAACAAGTAAAGCCTGCTTGCGTTTGCTTAACAGGCCGCTTGTTGAGTTTTCGCTCCTTTCGCTGGCAAATCAGGGGATAAGAAACTTTATCTTTGGCGTGAAAGGCTACACGAACTACCGCGACCTATATGACTACTTTGAGTCTGGGTACGGCTTCAGCGCCCGCTACAACATTAAGCCGCGAATCCACATAAAATATCAGCCCAACGTCGATGATTTGGGAAGCGCAGATTCCGCAAGGATAAATTTAGATTACTATGAGCTCAACAACCCTGTTTTCGCAGTGCAGGGCGACAACATCTTTGACATCAATTTGAAGAGCCTCCTTGATTTCCACAAAGAGAAATGTTCAGCGCTGACAATTGTGCTTCGCGAAGTAGACAACGTTGAAGGCTTAGGCATAGCAGACATCGACAAAAACGGACGCATTGTGCGCTTCGTCGAAAAACCTTCAGCTAAAGACGCACCCAGCAACCTTGCGAACACGGGCTTATACGTGCTGTCACCTGAAGTGAAAAAGATCTTCAGCGAAAAAGGAGTACAGCAAATAGTGAAGGAAAAGAACCGCTTGGATTTCGGCTACGACTTCATCCCATACGTGATTCAAACAGGGCGCCCAGTGTTCGGTTACACGCTGCGCGGCAACTGGTTTGACATCGGCACCCCAAGAAGCTATTTAGAAGCCATGAAGAAGCTTCTATACGGCGGCTTTCCAGCTGTGAGCGACTTTGGCGGGCGACTGGAAGATGGAAGCTTAGTTTGGGTACAGGGAGAAAGCGGCGACTCAGAGAAACGTCGTCAGGAAATTATACATAAGATTAAGCAGAAGAAAATCACCCTTGAAGGCGCGGTTCTGATTGGGAGACACTGCGAGATAGATGACGGCGCAAGAATCGTGAATTCATGCATTGATAACTTTACACGAATAGGCAAAAACGCGTTGGTGGTTAACTCCTCCATTATGGACAGAGTTATCATTGGAGAACACGCGGAGATTCATGACAGCATCATCGGAAGACATGTAGTCGTGAATTCAAGCCAGCGTTGTCCAACCAAAATAACCGCAGTTTCAGTAGTCGCGGACGACGTTCGGCTGGAGGAAGGCTGCACTCTTGCAGCCTCAAAAATCTACCCGCACCAAACCATACGAGGAGAATTCCAGAATCAAACAATAATGGTAAACTGACATCCGCTTTCTAATCAGTTTCTTCAATTTATCGTGGTCATTGGAATAGAGAAGATTTGAGAGTAGAAATCGGGTTAAGCTTTGAACCACTTAAAAATTAGGTACTGTACTTTTTCCGCAGCCAAATCTGGTACCGCAATGATGAAGCGTTTTCGCACGGTCGTGGCTAACCGCCCTGCCTTGACGATTTCTGTGGCGGAAAGATCTGAGCCTGACTTCTTCACAGAAACCATGTAGGGTGCATGTTCTACGCCTGGTCCGTACTTGTAGACGGCGAAGTCGCAGCCGAATTTGATGCCCGGCGTAACAATTAAGCCGCTGCTTCGAAGGTCGTGGTAAACAGCGTATTTTTCCTCGAACTCATCATAAAGCTGCTTGACCTTTTGCTTTAACTTCTTGAGGCTGACACTGTTCTCTTCGGGTCCTTCGCAAATTGTTATTTTCTTGTTTTCTAAAAGGTAGAGACCTTCCATCAAATCCAGAATCAGCGGCGCATCGAACTCGGGGATTTTTGGTTTTGCGATTCCTAGAGGTTTGCCAAAGTAGCCTGCTTTGTAGAGTTGGGAGCCTTCTTTTGAACCCCATACCACTAAGAAGTTTTCGATGAGTTCGACTTTTGTTTTTGGCATCGGGTTCGGCTCTTCTACATGATGAAGGAAATCATCCTTGCGACGTCAGCGGCGTCTTCAGCTTTGTCAGCGGAGTTTTCCAACATTTGAAGTATATCTCTTAATAGGAGCAGCACGGGGACGTCGAGTTTGCCGTTGAGCACTTTTATAGTTAAAGCCCGGTATTGGTCGTCAACGACGCGTTCGGCAATTTCTACGTCTTTTGCTTTTTCAAGGGTTTTTTGTGAACCATAGTTTAGAACCATCATTGTCTCCCTGAGTTTAAGCACGCTATCTAGGACTGCGGAAGAAAGCTTTAGGAGGTCTTTTTTTACGTCTGAGGATATGTTCCAGTTGTGCTCCATGATTTCCACAAGGTAATATGCGATGCCTTCGCTGAAGTCAGCTATTTCGCTTGACAAATTTGTGAACCTTAAGAAGTCTTCGCGGGCAATCAAGATGGCACCTATCTCAGACAGTTCCTGAGACACCATGCGCCTTGCTTTGACCACCTCTTCTTCGCCAACTCTAATTTCAGTGAAGAGTTTACGCACGCCTTCTTTGTCGCCGCTTGCAAAGCATTCGACAAGCTGAGGGATTTTTCTTGAGACATCGACAACCTTACGTAAGTTATCTTGGCAAGCATTGAGCGCCCGTCTCTTAACACGTTCTTCTGTTTCTGAAGGAAGTACCAATATTCCGCCCCGCGAATAATCAACCCGAATTTAATTGTAAGTAACTTACTTTCATTAAAAAAGGTAGCTGATTAACTTTCAATTGCTTTGCCCAAATCCTTGAAGTTTATTTTTCCGTGGAAGTAACTGTGAAGAAGCGTCGGCAAATCTTTAATTGGCGTTCTCACCTGCAGCCAGCTGTCCCTATCTCTAACCGTTACTGTTTCGTCTCTTAGGGTATCATAATCGATAGTCACTCCCAACTGTACGCCTGCCTCGTCAGCCCTTGCATAGCGTCTGCCAATAGAGCCTGCCTCATCTAACTCAGTCATTAAGCCCTCGTTCGCCAACTGCCTCTGCACTTGAACCGCTTTCGTATCCAAACCATCCTTGCTCATCAACGGGTAAACCCCAACTTGAATCGGTGCAATAGATCTTGGGAAACTCATGACGACCCTATCTTCCTTTAAGCCATAAGCGTACTCCAATGCAACATAGAAGAGCCTGTCTGAGCCGAAGCTCGGTTCCACGACATGAGGTATGAAGCGTGTGCCGCGCACAATTGTCTTTTGCACGCTAATGTCGACTTGGTCGG
>JBEKVK010000062.1:0-7781 GCA_049514075.1 Bathyarchaeia archaeon
ATTTCGTCGCCCCGCGCCAAGCCGCTGTGTTTGAAGTAAAGCTTAAGCGTGTTTTTGCCGTATTCCCGCTGCTGCCGATAATAAGCCTTCAACGTCGGCCTGTTGTAATGGTAGCAGACGGCGGTGGGCTCGTAGGCGATCTTATAGCCTTTGGCACTAACGCGGAACCCCAAATCCGTGTCGTACTGGCTCGGCAGATTCTCGTCCCATCCGCCCGCCTCCTCGATGACTGCTTTTTTGAGGAGCAGGTTCATTGTTGCTATGCGTCCCGTGGACTTGCCGATGCGGCTGTAGCGGCTTTTGATTTCGTAGCCGATGCTTCTTGCCCACGGGTTCTCGGGGTTCCATGTTTCGATGCTTCCGCTGACCCCTACCACATGCGGCTCGTTCAAGCGTGGAACCAGTTTTCGAAGCCATTGCGGCTCGACTTTTGCGTCGGAGTCAATGAAGCCCAAAACTTCATGCGACGTGACGTTTTTCATGGCATAGTTGTAGGCTGCGGGGCAATTCAATCGGATAGAAACGACTTTGACTGGGAACTGCTGTGCCTTCTTAACAGTGGCGTCTTTTGATTCGCCGTCCATAACTATGAGTTCCACGTAGCCCTCGGGGTAATCAAGCGCCAAAATCGATCGGAGACATTCCTCTATGGTCTGCTCGTTGTTGTAGGAGGCAACAATGATTGAAACCTTGGGCAAAGCTGCATCGTCGGCCACGGCTACCTCTCCACGCTTGCCAATATAATCCAGAACAGAATTTTGGAGCCATCAAGCAGCGGATCAACCCCTGACCTACCATAGGTGCGCTGCTCAAAACTAATTGGGACCTCGGCAATGCGGAATTTGCGTCGGGCGGTTTTCACGAGCATTTCAGATTCTATCTCGTACTCCCCCGAGTAGAGTTTTTGGCTTTGCAGAACCTCCCGCTTCATGGCTCGGTAGCCTGACTGGCTGTCAGTGATGGCGACGCCGGTGAACAGCTCGATAAAGTAGTTGAACATGCGTACGCCGAAAGCGTTTAGTCTACGGGCGGCGACACGCTTATGATTCATGTATCGGCTGCCGATGACGAGGTCTGCTTCGTCGCAGAGGATCGGTGCTAAAACTTCCGATAGTTCTTCGGGCATGTGGCTGCCGTCGGAGTCGATGGTGACGATAACGTCGCCTTGCGCCTTGGCGAAGCCAGCCCGCAAGGCATAGCCTTTGCCAAGATGCTGCTTAAGCGAGTAAAGTTTGACGCCGCGTTTTTCAGCCACGAGAAGCGATTTATCGTATGAGTGGTCGTCTACAACGATGATTTCCGTCAGCAAACCTGTCCGTTCTACGGCTGCCTTCACGCGGTCAATGATGTTGCCTACTGTTAATTCCTCATTGTACATGGGAATTATGATGGAAAGCAGCATTTCCCCCCGGCTCATCTGATTCTTAGATGCCAATGGAAGACCTTATAAAGTTTGGGTGCTCCAACCTTGTAAGCAGCCAAACGGAAAGTAACTCAAAATGGAAACCCCATTGCAAAGCAAAGTTGACGGTGACAGGAAAGTTTGGTTTTCTATGTGGTTTTTGTCGGCAATCGTGACTTTCGGAGTGGCTTTTTTCCTGATGTTCTACCGTGTGGTTGAGGGCAGGAACAGGCATTTCAGCCGTGAGGCAGACTTGGAAGAGCAGGTTACGGGTTACCTGAAAAGCAAGGGGCGGCAGGCGCCTGCTGCAAGTGCGGTTTTCCCTGAAAGAAATGAGAAGGTTTGGGCTGCCAGTATCATACTGATTATCCCAGCTTTCATCATCACTTACCTGTTGTCTAAGGATTTGGTAGTGCATGAACGGAGCCAAGATGCTTTTTTAGCTTCTGCTTTTCCAGAGCGGGTTTTTATGCCACAGACGATACCGATAAAAACTTATGTTTTAATAACGATTGTTACGCTCGGCGTGGGTGGAATTTACTGGCTGTACAAGGTTGTTAACTTGTATAACGCTCACTTTAAGGCTCATGTTCAGTTTGAAAAGGAAATTGCTCGGTTGATGGAGGAAGGGAAAGTTGCAGGGTCAATGTAGGGAACGCAGATTTGTTAGTCACGGAGGAGACATCTGGGGCTTTAGCCGAAAATACAAGGTGCCACTAGAGGAAGTGCTGGAGTTCAGCGGGCCAATCAATTTCCTCGGACCATCACCTAAAGCTGTTGAAGCCGTGAAGCAACAGGCGAAACTGATAAAGTTCTATCCTGACCCAAACCCAGTTGAATTCAAAGCGGCAATCGCCAAGTACGTCGGGCACGGCGTCGATGAAGAAAACGTCGTTTTAGGAGACGGCTCAATCGAGCTCATCTACGCCATCACTGAAATTCTGCCCCGAGGATTCAAGGCGCTGATTCCGATTCCATCCTTCAGTGAATACGAGAAGGCAGCGCTGCGGGTAGGAAGCGACGTCACGTTTCAACAGTTGCCAGACGGATTCGCAATGGACAACGAAAAAATAAAGCAAGCAATCACCCCCGAAACAAAAATCCTGTCCATCTGCAACCCACACAGCCCCTCAGGAAGACTGTACAGTAAAGAGGAAGTTCTTGAACTGGTTGATTTCTGCCACAGAAAAGATGTCATCTTCAGCGTCGACGAAAACTACATCGAATTTGCTGACAAAGGCGATGAAACCACTTTGGCGGGCATGGTGAAAGAATACGAGAACTTGTTCGTGATTAGGTCGGTCACGAAGTTTTACGGCATGGCTGGCATACGCTTGGGCTACGGGTTAGCCTCGCCGAACATGGTTGGGAAACTGGAGAACGTCAGGTTGCCTTGGAGCATCAACAGCCTCGCAAGCTGTGCGACGCTGGCGGCTTTTGGCGACACGGAATTCATCGAGAACACTAAGAGAACTATTGCAAAGGAAAGAGAGGCACTTGCCAAGAGTCTAGGCGAAATCGAAAGCTTACACGTTTATCCGTCAGTGACAAACTTCTTGCTAGTGAAAATCCAGGATCGAAAAACCACTTCCACCAAACTCAAAGAAGCGCTGGCTAAGGAACGCATGCTTATCCGAGACTGCTGCACTTTTGCCGGCATGGACGACAGCTACTTTAGAATCACGGTACGCTCATCTAAAGACAACCAAAAACTCGTACAAGCAATAAAACAAGTATTTGAAAGCAGCAAAAACTAGGATGAGCAAGCGGTCACAAATTCAATTCCATAAACTTGTAATGGTTTATGAGACAACTGCACCTTGATTTGTAGTTAAGGTTTCTTTCACCAATTGTTTCCTGCTTTGCTTTCAAAGCTGATGAAATATAGTCTACAACGCTATTCAAGAATTATGAACCCCCCCCCCCACACACAAGAAGACACAAGAACATGCTAAAATCCATCAAAAGCAAAAATCGAACGTCAATGAATCGGTTTCCAAAAAACACTTATTAGGCCTCTTTTGTTTACCATCAGCCAACAGGTCCAAAATAGACCATGGATGTTGAATACAGATGAAAGTGGTTGTTCACTGGAGCGGCGGAAAAGACTGCTGCACCGCTTTACACAAGATTGTTGAGCAGGGTCATGAAGTAGTATGCCTTGTTACCTACATTTACATGGAACCCTACGCTTTCCACAGCTTCAAAGTCATCGAGCAACAAGCCAAAGCCTTGAGCATGCCCCATCAATTCGTTAAGATTACTGACAACCGCTATGACGACATCATGGGAACCCTTGATCGGCTCCACAAGGAAGAAGGCGCCAAAGCCATCGTGACAGGCGACATCGACAACGTGCATCACCGCCGAGTTTGGAAGGACGCGTGCAGAAAATTGGGCTACGAACTCATTATGCCTCTTTGGGACCGTCCACTCAACCTGATTCCGGGCAACCGCCGCCGCAAACGCATCATGGAACTCGAACAAACTACAGGCGTCAAAGCTATCCTAAGTTGCATCGACCAACGCTACTTCACACCTGAGTGGCTGGGAAGACCCATTGACCGCAAATGCATAGAGGACATGCAGCCCCTTGTTGGTCCACCTGGCAAAGGCATAGACGTTTCAGGTGAACCAGGAGAATACCATTCAACTAGCCTTGATGCACCTTTGTTTAAGCAAAGGGTCGAAATCACCAAGTTCACCAAGCAGAGCAAAGTAATTGACTTTGGCGGTTCACCCTTTCGAGAAGGAAACTTCCTTTACATGGACGTTGAAGAAGCAGTTCTAAAACCCAAAGATGCAGCAGGCTCCGCCTAAGTTCTCATGTTCAACTGTTATATGGTAATGTTGATTAAGCAATTGTACTCCTAAGAACAGGCTAAGGCTGGAGTTGCATTTGGATGGTTGAAAAAGAAGTTGTCGGCAACCTCAACGTTGTTTGGCTCTGCGGAGGAACAACCGCGGACATCACTCCAGCGCAACCCCTTAAGTTCAACATGAACGACGCCTGCGACAAAATCAAAAAAAGCTGCAAAATCCGCGTGAAGTCCCCGATGGTTCTGATGTTTGACTACTTCAAGCTTGACGTGAGCCTCTTCGATGGGGGACGCATGTTAATTAAGAACGTGCATGACAAAGAAACCCCGCTTAAAGCCTACCGAGACATCCTAAAGGCAATCAACGTGACAATTTAGAAGAAAGCTGCCAATTAAGAAGCGAAATTTTTTATTAAAACGAAATAAAGAAAAGAAAATGTTGGCCTTGGTGTTTAGAAGTGGCTTTTTGACGGCGGCTTGGGCGGCACTCGGTTGGGTTGAAGTGCTATTCTGAGGTCTATAATCCTGTAGGTAACGGCTGCTTTCATCGCGGCTAAACCGTAGATGACACCCTTTTTGAACATGGCCCGTATGTAGCTTGGTCGTTCGTAGAAGCTTGACCACGCTTTTGCACGGAGCTTGCGGAGTTCCTGGATTGTCATCGTTGGTGTTTCGAAGGTTGGTGTGGCGGTGTCGTAGTGGTCAAAGTTTGTGTCTTTTAGCCAACCCTTCTCTTTAACCAAGTAGTAGAGGGGTGTGCCGGGGTAGGGTGTGGCTATTGTGTAGGAAGCCATGTAGGTGGGTGCAATCTTTTGGCAGAGCTTTATTGTGGCCCATGCGGATTCTTTGGTTTCGCCTGGGAAGCCGAGGACAACGTTGGGGTCGGGTTTCATCCCTGCCTCCACAGTCCACTGGAAGGCTTTGACGGTTTGCTCCAAAGTGATGCCTTTTCGCATTTCGTTGAGAACGTTTTGTGCGCCGGATTCGACACCGTACCACATGGATTTGCAACCTGCTTGAGCCATTTTCTGCAGTAGTTCTTTGGTTACCATGTCAACTCGGGTTCCAGCCACCCAGTTAACGTTGAGGTTTCTCTTGATAATTTCGTCGCATAAATCAGCGGTGAATTTTTGGTCTACTGTGAAGGCTGCGTCGACAAAGGAGAACCAGGTTGCGCCAAAGGTTTTCTTGCATTCTTCAAGTTCGTCGCAAACATTTTGGACGCTGCGCTTTCGGAATTTTTGGCCGTGCATTCGGACTTCTATGCAGAAGTCGCACCAATACGAGCAGCCGCGGCTTGCGATGATGTCGAACATTATCTTGCCGTACTTTGACGTGGCTTCTAGAGGCCACAGGTGGCGAGCTGGAAAGGGAAGTTCATCAAGGTTCTCTATGTAAGCTCTCTTGGGGTTCCTCACAATCTTACCGTCTTTTTGAGTCGTTGTCCCGATTACATCGTGCCAATCTTTGCCCTCTTCTACGCGTTGAGCAAGTTCGAGCATCGTGTATTCGCCTTCGTTTCTAATGACGGCGTCAAGAGTCGGGAGGTCTTTGAAGGCTTGTTCGTCCTCAAAGGTAACGTGGTGTCCACCGATGATGGTTATGCAGTTGGGAAGCGCTTCTTTGGTAACTTTGAGGATTTGCAGCGCAGACTTGTAGGTTAGGGTGTTGCATGTGACTCCGACGATGTCTGGTTTGCGTTTGCCGATTTCTTCCCTGAAACTTTCATAATTTAAATTGTAGGTTAAGCAGTCAACAACATCAATAACGAATTTGTTCTGCTCCAAAACAGCGGCAACATAGCCTAAACCCAGCGGCGGGAAGGGAGGATGCGGAAAAGATTGACCAGGGTACGGCGGGTTCACAAGAGTAATGTGAGTTTTCATTTTTCTCCCCGAAATCGGTAATATTTTAGTTAAATTAAGTCTCGATGTTAATATAGTTGTCTAGTTTCCCAGAAAAGTCCTCATATTTGCCTGCAAAAGCTAAAAACGAAGAGTCAACGCTCAACATTAAACTAAAAGCGAAGAGACCGAACTGGTTAACGGCGGAAAACCATCGACGCACTCTTCTTGACTGCGCTACCTAAGCCTTCCTGCTTTACCACACGCATAAACTTGGAAGTGGCTGATTTCTGGCAACTACGCTGAAACTCTCTTTGAATCTTCTCCAGCATATCGTGGTCGAACTCTTTGGTTTTGACTCTCGCCAAATAGTCATACATTTGATCGTAGAGACCTTTGCTTATCACTTCATCGTACAGTTGGCTGCCAGGGCAAGCTATGTAAATGTTGAATTGGCACCAATCCGCCTTCAGCTTTTTGGAAAAGTTGAAGGTTTCGTTCATGTCATCCAGCGTTTCGCCTGGAATCCCCAGCATGAAAGAAGTGACTGTCTGTATACCCGCTTGCCTGCAAAGCTCAAAGGCTTTTACAACATCCTTCAAATCAATGCCTTTGTTGAGTTTCTGCTGGATTCTGGGTGAGCCTGACTCGACACCGAAGAACATTGTTTGGCAGCCTGCGGATTTCATTTCGGATAGTAGTTCTTTGTTAATAAGATCGGCTCGAGTTTCGCAGGTCCATTTCAAATCGACTTTGTTGCTTTTGATTAAGCGGCACAGTTCGCTTGTACGTCTTTTGTTTATGGTGAAGTTGTCGCCGACGAAGTAAATGCCTTTTGTACCGTAGGTTTCGATCATATACTTTATCTCGTCTATGACCCGTTGAGGCGAGAAAGCTCGGCACGCAGAACCCCAAAGCTCTCTGGTTTCGCAGTAGGCGCATCTGTAGGGGCAACCCCGGTGCACGCTCATCGTGTCAACGGGTTTCACAGTTAGGTAGCTGAGTTCACGGTGGTACATGCGCATAGGCAGCAAATGGCGGGCGGGAAAGGGAACTTCATCGAGGTTGTTGATAAATTGGGGCGGGGTTTTGACGGTTTTGCCGTTGATTTTGCATGCGACCCCGGGAATCTGCGCTGCCGCTTGGGGGGTTTCGCCTTTTGCGAGACAGGAAGCCAAAGAAGCCATTGCCTGTTCGCCTTCGCCGACGACTACGTAGTCTATCTCGGGGTGCTCAAGCAGGGTTTGAGGCATGTAGGAGGCATGTGGGCCGCCGACTACGACTTGTGAGTAGGGGGAGACTTCTTTGACTGCTTTTGCCAGCTCGATACAGCGTCCGTATGAGAGGGAGTTGCAGGTTATGCCGACAATTTGAGGCGACCTCTTCTTTATTTCTGATTTGACTTCATCGATGGGTCTTTCAAGCAGGTAATTGTCGTAGATTTCAACTTGGAAGCCGTCTTTCTCCAAAACCGCAGCCACGTAAGCCAAGCCTAAAGGCGGAAGTCTACCCGCCATGCCCCAAGGCGACTTTTCAGGCGCAGCCGCAGTCATAAGCAAAATCAAATGAGTTTTTCTCCCGTAAGTTTCCTAACTGAGGATGCTGTTTGCTCTTGCCCGAACTGCTCGTCTTGCGTGGGCGAGTATCAGTCGGGTTGCGCCTAGTCCCCACATTTTTCCTTGTTTGAACATGCTCAAAGCGCTGACAAAGTATGCT
>JBEKVK010000063.1:0-7661 GCA_049514075.1 Bathyarchaeia archaeon
ATCTGGGACAAAAATGTTCTTACGTCATTACATTTCATTTCAATTACCTGTCCATGATTGGGAATTTCTTAGTTAAACGTTGTTCCCCAAGAATGTTACCGATGACCAGCTTAAGACTTTGTCCCTCACTTGCAAGGCCAATAACTTCATCATCCCTGAGGGTTTCCTTAAGAAGATATTCAAACTGCAGTTTCCTGTCAGCCACACCGCCGAACCTTGCAAATCGTTCTCGTTCTATCTGTTCGTACGCATACATGAACTCGTACAGGGACCTGTAGATTTGGTCGTCAATCTTCTCCGAAATTTTCTTTTCCTCCACATTTATCCATTCCAACCCTTCAAGATCAACGAAATAAATAGTGCCATCTGGAGCTAGCACTGCGTCCTTGTCAAGCCAAACATCATAGAAATCCAAGCCAGAAAAAGTTCCATCTTCGTTTCTCTTTATTGTCCTAGGGAATAGGGTTAGGTAGGCGATGCCGCTTTTAACGAAATTTTTCAGAAAATCAACTGCTTTATCGTTGTTGTCCAACCCAAACAAGTCAAAAATTGAGTGTATGTTGCCTCCTACAGTGCTCCCCGCATGAAAATAAATCCTGACGTTAGAAGGAACCAGCCGTATTTCTTGAACCATTTTGCCCGCGAATCTACGGTACCAAAATATTTTTTTGATTTCATTCTCAAGGTCTGGGGGAAGGAAAACGATTTTCAATACCGGCGCGACTCTAAATCCGTGAATAGACGTAAGGGCAGCCAATTCTGACACTTTTAACGCAGTAGCCGCGTGCTCAAGTCCTTGTCCACCATATGGAGAGCCTCTTAACCATAGTTCCCCCGTAAGGTATCTTGGAGCGATTCCCTCGGAATTCACGATTCTGTCTTTCATTATGGGATCTTTTAGCAGGTTGCATATTTCGTCTTTGCCGAGGAGCTGAGTTGAAAACGGGTTAGTGGTTGAACCTATGCCTTTAACTGAGAGGTAAAAGTCCATGCCGTCTATTTCTAATGCAGGTGAAGTAGAAACTGCTCCCCGGTTGTCATCCGCGATAAACTCTTTCTTGCCAACAGGGATGAGGTCAGTGAAAGGTTTCATGCTCTCAGGCAGGTAGAATCTTTCAAAATCTACCGTTTTGAATTGCTGAAAATGCTTGTTTGTCAGCGTTTCAGAAGCTTCATAAACGTTCAGATTAAGAGGCGAACCTTTCAACTTCATGAGCGCTCTGCACTTTTATGGATGGTTTAACACTTAAGCTTTCTTATCTGACCATTTTTTTGTCTTTTTACTAGCTTCCCAATATCGAGCTAGAGAGACAGAAGAATGACAGCTCAATAACAAAAATGATTATGCCAATTACAAGGATACCAGCTGCTTTTCCTGAATCTCTATCCTTTACACCCACGTAACCTATGTTACCGCCTAGAATACTGAAAAAGACTGGTAAGAGATAACATGCATTAGAAGCTCGTTCTATTTTCGTTGGATTAGGTGTGCTCATGAGAATGTTAGGGCCGTAACGGTTTAGCACAATTTGGACAAAAATTATCATCCTCCTCGACTTGTTTTCCACATGCGGGACAGGATGAACTCTGTCCATAATGCCACATAGTTGGTACTTCTGTAGTTGGCACTACTATAGGCTTTGTTACAAAAATTTCAATGCCTCTTTCAGTACTTATGGCATTTTTTGTTCCTTTTACTTTGATGTATGCATCTACAAACCATTGCACATTTTGGTGAATACTGTGATATGTTTCTCTTCCAACAGATGGCAACTTGATAACAAAAGGAAATTCTTTCTGAAATCCCTCGTACACATACAATGCGTTACTAAGATTTGCATCATAATCGTAAAGAATTGCGTGAACTTTTCCTGCAATTTCTTCACATGTTAGCCTAACCCAAATCTTTTCAATTTGAAACTCAACAGCGGATTTGACGCTTAGAGTCCCTTTTAATTTTTCTCCAAGAGACAGCTCAGTTCCATCTAATGATAATTGGAAGCTATTTTCACCCAATCTTTTTCTGTTGAAGAAACTCGTTGAATTGCCTTCGTTCTATGTTATTTCTACGCTTTTTCAGATTTAAGATTTTCTCAGTTGGCTATTTCTTGGGATTTTCTTCCTTACAAATACGATTGATAGCAGTATCATCACTGCAAAAAGTGGCAGAATTATCAAAGTTGGAAACTCTGGAATGGCGGGAGTTGGACTTGCAGAAGCAGAGGCTGAACTTGCAGGTATGGTTATTGTTTGTGTATTGCTCCAATCGCTTTTGCCAACGAGAATAGCTAACGAAAAATACCTTCCATCAGGGTAATAGCCTGTAGAGAAATTCCATGCAAAGGCTTGTACTGAAAAATCTACTTGGGCATTAGGGGGATAATTTTCAAGAGGGTATGATACTACCGAATATCCAGAGTTTGATGGAGGAATTATACTGGATCCAATTGATGGGTCTGGATTAGAGTAAAGCGATGCCCAATTGTCAGTTTCAAAATGACCCTTTGTCCGAATATTGTACCATAAATCATATTTAATACCATTGTAAATCCAAGGCTGGTTCTTAATCGAGACTTCTACAGTATTATTAATAATTTGCTGAGTTACATTAGCTCCAGTATAGGGGTTTGGTGTGGTTTCATTATACGATGAATAGACAAGCTTCAAGGTGAATGCTATATATTGCGACGTTATGGGAGCAGCGGAAGATGTAGGCATAGGGGTTTGAGCACCTGCAGGTTTAATGATTGGTAGAGTTAGGCTTGATGTAGTCATTATTAGAATCAGAATTAATACGAAACTCTTGCCCGTATTACCCATATTTAGAATTAACAAACTATAGGAGATAAAAGGATATTCGTTAAAGATTCTTGACTGGAGTTAGTCAAAGTTTCTTTACTAACTTTAATGCTTTGCTTGACGCCCCCTGAATTAGTTTTAAGGGTCTTTATTAGTGCATTGACCTTGTCTGGGTTCAAAAAATAAAGATGTGATAAAGATGAAAATCAAAGGTTATAGATTCCCTTGCGAAGTATGTGGGAATAATTCAATAGTTAGTAGCATCCAAGTTTTCTTTAGAAAGAATGGAGAAGTATCTTATGCTAGAGCACGGCATCTTAGCGCAGACAAGAAGTTCTATTATCATCAACAAAGCATAGAATATACCAATAGGAAACTCGGAGAGATAGCCAACATTGACCCTTGTCAAGTATCTAATTGTAAATCCATTGGTCACACTGAAGTAGAATCAAGCTCTAAATCAAGGTTGGTGGGGCTGGAGAGATTTGAACTCTCGTCTATAACGCCCGAGGCTACAAGCCTAGACCAAGCTAGCCGACAGCCCCTCAAAGTAAAGTGTTGCTTGGTTTTGCGGGGTTCATAGAATAATCGCGGCTAAGCTTTAAACTTTAACGGTTGCGAAAATTTATTGTTGCGGTGTTCCTTTTGGGTTGGGCAACGCCGTTATTGTCGAGGCTGTTGTCGCTTCTGGTGGGATTTGAGGTTTGACCACATAGCCATGGAAGACCCTTGCAATTATGCATAATGTGGCTGCTGCTACTGCGACGAAGAATGGTAGTTGAAAGGTTCCTGAAATCACTGCGCTTACAGTGGCGCCCATGGTCAAGCTGCCCGGAAGAGTGACTGTAGCTGACCCGTTTATTGGAAGGTACATGCCGAAGTGTCCCGCAATCAATAGGACTATTGCCAGAACGGCAACGAAGCTTACAACGGAGTATAGGGGTTTCTTGTACGAGAAGCTGAGCAGGTGTTTCGCGTAGGGTTTCGTTGGAACGAGGGAGTAAATTAGCATTATTATGCCGCTTGCGGAGAATGTCAGTATCGTGATGAGGTTAAGGGCCCAAATCATCGGTATCGCGAATTGGTTCCCGAACACACCGAAATTGGTGTTAACTGGTGAAGCGTTAATTTTTACGAGGTTTTGACCTACGGTAAGCTGCCACCAGGGTGTGTACAGGGAGATTAAGAGAACTATTAATGTGAGGATACCCGCGGCGAGGGCAAGCCAGTTTATTATTCGAGCCAAATTAGGTTCCTCCCAAATTTCCAGCCAAACTTTGCAAATCCGAAATTGAACCCGCGTCAATGTGGTCCATATGTATGGACACTCCGCCTACAACAACGTTCACATTGTTTAGAGCGATGTTGAGATTTCCGCTTTGATATTGAGCTGCAAGCTGATTTACTTCTTCAGTGTTCAAATTCCCAACTACCGCAATTATCGCGTTTGCGCCTGGTGCTATGCTGATCGTTTGCGGTATAGAGATGTTGCCTATTGGGGTACCATCTTCCGTGACAACCTGGGCTGAAAGCTGAGTTAACGAAAGTTGAGTAGAAAGAGGATTTGTAAAGTTAAAGGGATAATTGAATGCTCCCGTGGCAGGGTCATACTGGGGTTGCCCAACGGGTTGAGGCATTTGAAAGTTCGGCAGCGAAGATGAAGCTGACGACTGAGGATCCGTAGAGGATCCGCTGCTCTTGCTATTGCCGCCGTTCATCAAATCTTTGATTTGCGGTGGAAGAACCAAGCCTTCCAAGTTATCTTTATAGACGTAAACTTCAACCACTAAAGGAACAACTATAATCATAATCGACAGAATGGTTAAAGCAAACTTTACTCTATCCACAAGTTACCCTCAGCTCAACGATTATTCTGCTATCAAACCTTTTAATGATTGTGAAACAAGAATTCTGTCTCCAAATTAACTTTACCATAAGACAACTATCTTGCCACGGCAAATTTGTCGTTTCCTGAGTCTTTCAGAAATCTGGGACCGGAGAAACGGAAGGAACGCGAAAAGTAAGAAAAGAAACGAGAAGGTCCGAAGGGATATGAAAGGATGGATAAAGACGTGATTTGCAAATGTTTTGAGCGCCAAAAGTTGAAAGCGACCAAAACACAAAATACAAAAACTAGACCAAATCCTAACCGAAATCAGTGACCTTAACGTTTTAATCATTGGGCAAGCTGTCTCTTGGTCGGGTGGGCGATGACGACTCTGGCCCCGAAGACGTAAGGATGATGAGGATCTTGAGTTTGAAGCAAGGTTTATGATAACTTTCAAGTGCATAATTTGAGAGTTTAACTAAGCTGAAGAGCCCACCCACCAACACAATAGAGTTCTGAGTAAAAGTGAGTGCGCTTCGACTAAGTATGCTAAAATTTGCTGCTCTTTGGTTTTCGATACAGTGTCGGCTTGTTTTTTTATTCGGCCCGATTTAATTTTAGCGGTCTCGCTGCTTCCTTCTTTGATTCTTGCTTTACTTCAATTTCATCATAATCTTTGGCATATTGGTTTTTTCCTGAAAGCTCAGTATCCCAAAAAACGTAGTGAGTATCTCCGTCATTAGAATTGACCCTGACGACTAGTAAACTTCTCACTATTAGTCTCCACATACAATAACAGCCAAGGCAGGAAATAAGTATGTTCGCTTGTTTCTTGGTCAATTTACTTCAGTAAACAAGAAGGATAACCATAATTGTGTCAAGATGCGAAAGTTCTTCTCCCTTTTTTGGCTTGGTTTGAAGGATTACCGGAATTTTAGGTTATATACTCGAGCCATAAAATCTCAAATGTAGAACGGAACACTTTGAAATATGTAGGAACCCTATGCTTTTACTTTGAAGTTTTCCTGCAAGTTTTTTATATCAAAAGAGAATAATTAGTGCCAAGTAAACTTGCACTGGTAAATTTAGAGCTAAGGATAGAGCAAGAAAGTGGTTTGGTGAGGGGGAGAATGGAGGATATAAGAAGCCAAACCACTCACTTGTCCTTAGTCAATTTAGCGTATTGATTTACCTTTTAAGCGTTTTTCACATGCAGCGATATACGTTGCGCACTTTTCTCAGTTTTAAGAGTCCATCTTTAACATTTAAGCCCGTTAGCATACACGGTTAGGTTTTGGTGCGTCTTCGGGTATTTCTCCGACACGGTGCATGTCGGGTCATATCACAAAGTTCTCACCAAAACCTCTTCCGAAAACGGAAGGGTTTCTGAATGATTAGCTTCCGAGAGCGCTCCATTTTTTTTAAAGTTGGGATTTCATTTTGCTAGTAGGGCTGATATTATGGGTGATATTTATTCCGTTACTGCTTTTGAGCTTTGCAATAGCTCAAGATTTTCTGTTCTTTTTCATGATTATTGAAATAATAATCATAATGGGCTGGATACTTTTCCTTCTGAATGCCGATTCTAAGCGTTAGTCCTTCTTACCACTCTTTCTTTCTCTTCTTGTTCTACGATAAGGATAAAATCGTCCAAGTTGCTTATTCGGATATTGAGCTCGCTTTTTCTCCCTTTCTTGTTTCTCTTTTTCCTTTCTATCATTCTCTTCCCTTTCCCTTCCCTTCAAATAACTGTATGAATCATAAGCAAAATAAGAAAGGGGAGTCCCAATTACCAAGAAACCAATCGCTAAACCTAGCCAAAAAGTTGGCATAACTAACGGGTTGCTCGATGGATAAAGAGGATTATTCATTTTTCCAATATTGTTAGCATCTTGTAGTGCTGGGTATTTAAAAATAGTCGGTATGTTTGCGCTAAGTAATTGTTTGTCTGTTGGGTTAAGGAATAATTCACCATCTCCATTTGCCATTGGTGCTATGTCAATTCTCCCCGTTTTGGTATAGAATAAACCACCAATTTGAATTTCATTTGCCCCTCTAATAACAACTTGTATAGTTGGAATACCATTTGTACCTATAATTTCAAAAGCGTAAGCGTTGTAGTTTCTATCCGCAAATAATAGTGTATCAGGATTTACGGTACTCCAGTTGTTATTTTGGATTAAGGCAATCGTTTGGTTATCTGAATTTGTGATGACGGCTGAGACAAACATTTTGTTACCTTTAAAATTAATTGCGAAAAGATTATATGACAAATTCAGTTCGGGAAAGTAACTAGCTAAGTTAAAACCATTCTTCATATCTTCCGCGCTGACGGGAAACGGAAAACCTCCTGATAAATACAAGCCAAAGGGTTTGGATGGATTTATTGGAAACGGAATCAATTGACCGTTTAATGTGCTGACTGCAGTTTGTCTTGCTTGCCACTCGATTGGAGTGGCTACGCCACCGATAACTGCGAAAAGAATACTCAGGATAAATGTAAAAGTAGCAGTTCTTTTCGAGAAGGAAAGATACGGCTTTCTGTGCATAGCAAATCCTTTCGATAGAATGATGATTATGCGCTTTAAGCATCTTATAATTTGCGGTTATCCGATTGTTTGCTTGCGTTTTGTATTAGGGTTAGCCATTTGTTCTTTACTTCTATTGTTATTCCGCATGCTTCGGAAGAATGGTATGACATCGGGCTCACGGAATTGCTCTATGATGAATCTAAGCGATTAAATAAATTGACGAAAGTGTTAATTGGATTAACCACTATCTCGGGAATTTTGACTATCACTGACATTTTGTCGAAAGTGATAAAATGATTTCAGCACCCGATAAGCAACGTTTAGAAGAAAATCACCCGACACACACCACTTCTTTCCGTGACCCTAAGAAGCACCAGAACCCACGGTTAAGCTTCTAACCGCAAAAGAATACGACATCTTCATCACCTATGATAATAGTACAAGTTAGAGTTGTTGTTTTCAAACCCACTTTGCACTCACAAAAGAGAAAGGAAAAGCAAAAT
>JBEKVK010000064.1:0-7584 GCA_049514075.1 Bathyarchaeia archaeon
TACATCAAATGGCTGAACTTTTGCTACCCTGAGCAGAAGAGATTTGTAACGGTTTATCCCTTCCTCAAACGCTAGTTCTTTGCGTACGTTATCTTCTACAGCTACCTTACTCAACATAACCTTCAATTCTGAGGACATACAAACACCGAACTCAAAAACATCCATTTAAGCTAACTAACAAATGTTGTGACCAATCGCAAATTTTAACTTACCGCTCACGGTTGAAATATCTTTTTCAATTCGTTGAGAGTGTCGCTGTCTCAAACGTGGACAGAGTGATTGAAGAGAGTCTTATGCCTTCGGCTCCAATGTAAATATAGATTAATCAGATGTGTGCTAAAGGGAAATGCATCTTTGACGGTTTCAGTGGTTTTGCCTCAGAGAAAAAGTCATCGGATTCCAGCGCGGCGCGCGAATTTGTTTTCGCTAAAAAACCTTATATTTCAATCGGTTGGAAGAGGCTGTCATGACAGAACCAAAAAACGGTCGACCAATTTTCTTCCCTGAAAACCTAGTTCTCTTCGGTAACCTAGCGCTTTTCCTATGGATTGTTCTTGATTCTGTGGCTTTTCTGCTATATAATTTCACAGCCGGTATTGTGTTTTTTATCCTAACACTTATCTTGATTTATGGTGTACTTCACATTCTGGGTTGCCTGCGCCCATGCTACAATTGCATAAAATGCACACATGGCATGGGGCGCTTGGCAGCCTTGTACTTTGGCAGACGCATCTTTAAAGACTACAAATACAACTACAAACTGCCCACCGCAATATTTTTCACACTATACATCGGAGGATTCCCCGTAACATTCGCACTCTACTCAGCCATCATAGATTTCACAACCATCAAAGCGGCAGTGTTTGTGGCTCTCTTAGTGTTTACAATCTATAGTGCCTTAACTTGGCGACCAACAAAACACAAAACCCAAAAGAGGTAGTATAGCCTTGGCGGAGTTTAACGTGATTAACCTTTTGTTGCTTGTTAGCTGCTAGGATAATTATTGCTCTTTACGCACGGGAATTGATTACTCTCTATAATGGAAAACTATTAAAACAACATTAGAATATTATAATTCTCTAATGAAGCAAACCGAAAAACCGAAAATCGACATGACCATATACAACATGCAGGCAACGATATCAAAAACGCTTGCAAACCCCGTCAGATTAGCAAGCTTACACATACTAAAAGACGGAGAGAAAAACGTAAACGACCTCACCGACATCATCGGCATAAGCCAATCAAACCTTTCCCAGCACTTAGCACTAATGCGACAGATAGGCATTGTTAGCACAAGAAAGCAAGGAACAAGTGTCTTCTACAGTGTCATCAATCCCAAGATTAATGAAGCATGCGACACAGTTCGAGAAATTCTTGTCGAACAACTCAAAAAAATCAAAGCATTGCAAAGAAAATTACTGAATGATTGTTTGCTTCAGAAAAGGAGAGAAAAACTATGTCTGAAGAAAAAATGATCCCTCAAAGACCTGTCTTAGAAGTTCTATGTTCAATTCAAGGAGCCTTAGGAGAGGATAATCAGAAAGTTTTTGCTAAGGCAAGCATGGCACAGGGAAGAGCTTGGGCTAAAACCATTCCACCAACGCAGACGCCAGAAGATCTGATGGCAAAAATCGCCAAATATTTCCAAGATGACCTAAAACTTGCCAAAGCTGTTAGCTTTGAGAAACAGGGCCAAGAATACATTTTGAAGTTTAGAGGTTGCTATATTTGTCACGGTAAACTCGTAAAAGAACGACACGGAATCACGCCTGCTTGCGCGGTGTCGATGTTTCCTGTTGGTGCAGTCAACGAAAACCTAAAGGTTCGTAATGTCCGATTGAAGGAAATTCGAAAGCCAGGTCCATTAGGCGATTGTGACATGGTATATGAGATAAAAGCGCAATAGGAGAAAAGGGAAAATTAAAGGTGAATTGTATGCCAGAAATGAATTTTGAAGGGACCGCCACTTGGAAGGGAGCAACTGAATGCGAACTCTCCATAAAAGGCAAGAAACTTGTTACTGTAAGTCCGCCACCGTCGTTTGGAGGAAAAGAAGGCTACTGCGTTCCGGAAGACATCTTTGCAGCGGCTTTGGCTTCATGTATAAACACGCTGTTTCTTTTGATTGCAAAAAACAGTCAGTTAGATCTTAAATGTCTTGAAACTATGGCAAACGTTAAGATGAACGTTGAGGGTATGGAAAAACTGATCTTTACCGATGTGCACTTTAACATGAGCGTCGGGTTGCAAACAGATAATGAACGAGAGCGGAAGAAGGCAACTACTGTATATGGTATGGCTCAAAAGATTTGCCCAATTCGGCAGTCATGGGGCGAAGCAGTTCCGATAAGTTTCGACTTAAAGTTCGTTTAACCACAAAAGTTGCTTGCACAGGCAATCGTGGCGTGCGCTGTGTGAGACAACCGCTATTTTTTCTGGGTCTGTTAAAGACACACGAGCTTGAAAAAGAACTTGCCCTTGTATCTTTTTTTCATTAAAGACTTTTGGACACCAGATCTGAATCCAATCGGTTCTGCACCTCAAACGGTCCAAGTCTCTACCGGGCTTACCCCCGAAACGGTCTGAGTCCTTTTCCTCAATTTTTTGAATAAGTCAACTTTTGTAAACTGCGACGACGATTTGAAGCTCCTACTCCAATTCGAGCATTTTAGTCTAATCAAATCTGAAAAAGTTCTTCTCTTGATTTGTTTTTTGGATAACAATATATACGTTCGCTTGTAAGTAGATTTAATCCACTTTCAAATTGAGGATGTTTTAGATGGCCATGCGGAAGAGACGAAATTTGATAGTAGTCTTAGCCGTTATAATTTTGATTGTTGCCATTGTTTTAAGCTCATTCCTTTACCTGAATTCGACAGGCTACACAGGAAAAGTTGAAACAATCACTTTCGGAGACTTAGGCGTCGATTCATCGGAATTAGTTTACGTTGCCCAAAACCAACACTTCTTCCAGCAGAACGGCATCAACTTTGTCATAAAGACTTTTGAGACATCCACTGAAGTTGATAACGCGCTTCTGGCAAATCAGGTAGACGTAGCCACTTCTGGAGAATTCACCATGGTAACAAATGCATTCGCAAACGATAATGTCAGCGTGATTTCAAATTTAGACAAGTACCAAGGAGTTTACTTGGTTGCCAACAAAGGTCATGGAATAGAAAGTGTCAATGATCTCGCTGGAAAAAAAATTGGTGTTGTTTTTCAGTCATTAAAGGAATACTATCTTGGAAGTTTCCTAAATGTAAACGGGCTGAGTATCAGTAACGTAACATTGGTTAATGTTGAGCCGTCTCAATGGGTTAGCTCTATAGCAAATGGAACCGTTGACGCGGTGGTTGTTGCACAAAATTACATCAGCCAGATACAAGCAGCACTTCCAAATAACACTGTTGTCTGGCAGGCACAAGGGGGCCAGTTAGCATATGCCTTAATCTATGGCCAAACCAGCTGGATAACTCAGAATTCAGATTTGGTAAACCGTTTCTTAAAATCTCTTCTCCAAGCCCAGAATTACGTAATTAAGAACCCTGCTAATGCAAAAGCAATTTTGCAAACCCACTTTAACTATACTGCTGCATTTCTTGCCCAAGACTGGCCCAACCACCAGTTTTCTCTATCACTTGACGACTCGCTAATTTTGGCAATGGAAGAGGAAGCGAGATGGGCTATAAGCAACAATTTGGTCAGCGGAACGACGGTTCCGAATTTCGTGAATTACATTTACACTAATGGACTTGAATCAGTAGATCCTGGAGCTGTAGATATCATAAGTTGAGGAGAAAAAAGTGAAACTAAAAAGCCAGCTAATCATCAGCATAGCTATCTTCGGCATAATTTTATTAATTATTTCCGCTTCGGTAATTATAACGAATCAGCAGGCACTACAGATAACTGATGAGCAACAAACGGCTGGCCAAATCCAAACAGGAGCTAGCAACCTTGCATACATTTCGAATGATTATTTTCTATACCAAGATAATGCTCAGGTGAATCAGTGGCAAACGCAGTTCTCCGCCATATCAACTGACCTTTCAAAAATAAACTCAGTCAATCCGGAACAGGCAACGCTTGTTAATAATGTTGAAACCGATTTGCAGCTTGCGGGTGCTGGGTTTAATAATTCAGTAACGCTTGTGGAGAGTGCACCTCAGAATGGCCAAGTTCCCACAAGTTTAAAGACAGTTTCTGATCAATTGGCAGTTGAGAATCAAGCGCTTGCTTACGCCGCTTATGTTTTGTCAAACTCTTTTGAAAATCAAGCTAACCAGCTAAAGCAAACAAACAACATTCTCATTTTCACACTCTTAGGCGCATTTGCAGCATATTTCGTAATGATTTACCTTCTTGTTTTCAGGCGAACTTTTAGATCAATAACAAAGCTTCAAGAAGGAACAAAAATAATCGGTTCAGGTAACCTTGACTACGCAATTGCCTCTAAAAGTAACGATGAAGTTGGAGAATTATCCCAAGCCTTCAACCAAATGACAACTAACCTAAAGACAGTGACTGCTTCCAAAACAGACTTGGAGCGAGCAGAAGCTTCTTTGCGAGCGAGTGAGCAACGTTGGGCAACTACTTTGTCAAGCATAGGCGACGCTGTCATTGCTACTAATACTTTGGGAAATGTTACTTTCATGAACAGTGAAGCTGAAGAACTGACAGGTTGGACGTTGAGTGAGGCTTCACTAAAACCGATTAACGAAGTTTTTAATATTGTTAATGAGCAATCCCGCGTTGAGGTTGAAAACCCTGTTAGCAAAGTCCTCGAGAAAGGCATGATTGTAGGCTTAGCTAACCACACAGTGTTGATTAGAAAAAACAAGACAGAAGTCGCAATCGATGATAGCGGGGCACCCATAAAAGACAAAGACGGCAAAACTACGGGTGTTGTCCTCATATTCAGAGATATTACTGAACGCAAGAAAGCTGAAGAGGAGCTGAAAGATAGTGGAGAGCGCTTACAGCACGCGTTGGAAGCCGGTGAGCTTGGGCTATGGGGACTAGATGTCATCACAGGAAAGGCGTGGAGAACTCTTCAGCATGACAAAATTTTTGGCTATAACAGTTTACTGCCAGAATGGACCTACCAGATGTTCCTCAGCCATGTGTTACCTGAAGATCGTGCTATGGTGGATGAACAGCTTGGAGGCGCGATCTCCAAGGGAACTGAATGGAATTTTGAATGCCGCATTCAAAGACATGATGGACAGCAACGGTGGATTTGGGCTCAGGGTAAACCAAAATTCGATGAGAAACATGCGGTAGTACAGATGATTGGGTTGGTAAAAGACATCACTGAGCGCAAAAAAACAGAAGAAGCTTTGAATAAACTTAATGAGGAATTGGAAGAGAAGGTACTCAAACGTACGAAAGATGTCTCAGCCGAACGCCAGCGTCTTTACAATGTTCTTGAAACGCTTCCAGCCTACGTTGTTTTACTTGATAAGGACTACTGCGTGCCCTTTGCAAACAAGGTTTTTCGCGAGCGTTTTGGTGAGTCCCATGGCAGACGTTGCTACGACTTCCTGTTTAAGCGTGAATCACCCTGCGAGAATTGTGAGACTTATAAGGTCCTGAAAACCAATGGTCCGCATCGGTGGGAATGGACTGGTCCGGATGGCCGGGATTATGACATTTATGACTTTCCATTCGTTGAAGCGGACGGCTCAACTCTTATTCTGGAAATGGGGATCGACATTACTGAGCGCAAGCAGGCTGAGAAACAAATACGCGATGTCTCTTTGTACTCCCGTAGCCTAATAGAAGCAAGTTTAGACCCTCTAGTAACAATCAGTGCTGAAGGTAAGATCACCGATGTCAATCAAGCCACGGAACTTGCCACTGGATGCTCCAGAGAAGAATTGATTGGCAGCGACTTCTCTGATTACTTTACTGAACCTGAAAAAGCCAAGATTGGGTATAAACAGGTTTTCAGCGAAGGTTTTGTGCGAGATTACCCGTTGGCGATTAAACATAAATCTGGAAAAATAACCGAGGTATTATACAATGCAACCATTTACACTAATGAAGCTGGCGAAATGCAAGGTGTTTTTGCAGCGGCAAGAGATGTTACAGAACTCAAAAAGGCTGAAGAACAAGCTCAAGAAAGCGCAAAGAAACTAAAGGATGCCGAGCGTTTAGCCGCTATTGGTGCTACTGCAGGTATGGTTGGACATGATATCCGTAATCCACTGCAAGCAATTACAGGTGATCTATACTTAGCCAAAACGGAACTGGCCGCACTTCCAGAGAACGAGCAAAAGATAAGCGCTTTAGAAAGCTTGGATGAAATAGAGCATAACATTGACTACATTAACAAGATAGTGGCAGACCTCCAAGATTACGCGAGGCCGCTTAATCCACGAGCACAAGAAACAAACATAAAATCTGTATTCAATGAAATATTATCTAAGAATGGGATTCCCAAAAACATCAACGTGACTGTGGACATAGATGGCAAAGCGGAAAAAATTATGGCTGACCCCGACTATATTAAGCGCGTAGCCGCCAATTTAACATTAAACGCTGTTCAAGCAATGCCCGACGGCGGTAAACTAACTATTCGTGCATATTGCGATAAGCAGACTAATGATATTGTGATTACTGTTAAAGACAACGGAGTTGGCATACCAGAGAACATAAAACCCAAGCTATTTACGCCCATGATGACTACAAAATCAAAAGGTCAAGGCTTCGGTTTAGCAGTGGTTAAACGCATGACAGAAGGCTTAGGCGGAACAGTTACCTTTGAAAGCACGGAAGGAAAAGGCACAACTTTCATTGTGCGTTTGCCCCCCCAAAGAAGCTAAACGGTAAATTGGTCTACAGGTAAACATAGATAGTTTTTTAAGAAAGATGCTATATCTTCTGCGCTGAATTTGGCAGGGGAGCACTTGCTCCAGGCTATTCTGAGTTCGCCCCCTTCATCCAAAAGTTGCAATCGCAGTTCTATGGGAAGAGATATAGCAAAGTTAATCGCGTTCGATGGTAGTCGTTTTTTGTTGGTAACACTGTCGCTGTTAAGCGAACCTGTTGTTGGGGAGGGACCAAGTGTCATGAAAAACCGAGGAAGAGTTAGAAGAGGCTTTCAAAGAGTTGCAGTCAGGAACCTTCATCAAGCCAAAAAACTTTTGGATACCAAAATAGGGGGAGCTTGAGTTTGTTTTTTTTTCCTTGAGCTGCAGACTACTTCACGACAGCTTGGACCGTTGAGGGTTAATTAAAGGTGATTTTTTCCCTTTGCTGGGCGTCTTTTACAAGTGGTGAGTTTGGCGCAGTAAAAATCTCCGAAAACTCTTTCGCTGTAGCAAGCCGGTTCCAGTCTCGTTGCAATTCACAAGCAAATTGGGCCCACGAAATGTTTCGGCTGCCAGCTTGGGCTAAGCGCTGCAGGGCAGTCTCGTGTGCAACCACTGATGTTCCTCCTACAGCATCGACAACCGGGTACACTTCGTAACCTTCTTTCAAAGCGTCAAGGCCAGGAAAAGTCAGGCATGCTTCAGTCCATAGGGCGCATATAACCAGTTTCTTTCGTTTAGTCGCTTTTACTGCCTCGTTGAA
>JBEKVK010000065.1:0-7448 GCA_049514075.1 Bathyarchaeia archaeon
AGGAGATTGAATGTCAATATTGCTCTCAAACCAGAGCGTTAGTGCAGGAGTTGCCACCTCTTAGTGAGAAGATCTCCTTGGAAGTTCTTGATTTTGTGGCTGACTCAGCTCGAGCCAAGGAAATGGGAATCGACAAGATACCTGCGTTGGCGATTATAGGCAAGAAAGACTACGGTGTGAGAATCTACGGGATACCTTATGGTTATGAGCTTCAAACGTTGATTGAAGCCGTAATTACTGTGTCAAAGGGGGTAACTGACCTGTCTGAAAACACGAAGTCGATTCTTAAAGAAGTCAAATCTCCAGTTCACATCCAAGTCTTCGTAAGCTTAACTTGCCCCCATTGCCCAGCAGCTGCGGCAGTCGCCCATAAACTAGCTGTTGAAAGTCCTCTTGTGAAGGCTGACGTCATAGATAGTGGTGAGTTCCCAGATTTAGCCATGAAATACAACGTCATTGGCGTGCCCAAAATTGTCATTAACGAGAAAATAGAGTTCACTGGAGCGTTCAACGAAGACTTGTTCGCCGAACACGTCCTTTTAGGTGCTTTCTAAAGGGGAGCAGACAAGAGAGCGAGCCAAAAAACAAGTGTGGAACCTTTTATCTTACTGTTTATTTACGTAAAAGACCTTCATGGAACGAGTGCTTTATAGAAAACTTGTTTTGATTACCCGTAGGCGTCAGAAAACAGATAAGTCGATGAAGCGGTTGAAAAATAGCGAGGGAAAGCAAAGAAGAAAATGGAAAAAATAAACGCTAACCCGAAAGTTTACGCAGTTTCACCCTTCTTATGACCCGGCGAATTTTGCCGGGTTTTTGTCGAAGGTTGTTTTGCAGGTGGGTGCGCAGAAGTAGTAGGTTTTGCCTTTGTAGTCGGATTTGAATTTGGCTTTTTTTTCGTCAACCGTCATGCCGCAAACTGGATCTTTAGCCACAAACATCACCTCCAAAATGTCTATGTTAGTCATTAAGTTTCTTTGATTTAAATTTAGCCAACTTAAGAAGTGCCGAGTTGCTGACCACGGTTAAGCTGCTTATTGCCATTGCTCCAGCTGCATACATCGGATTAAGCAAACCAGCAGCGGCAACTGGAATCATGACGGCGTTGTAGGCAAAAGCCCAGAACAGGTTAGTGTCAATTTTGCGCATTGTTTTTTTGCTCAGTTCGATTCCTAAGGCAACATCCCTGAGGTCGTCTCTTATGAGCACTATACCGCCTGTTTCTTTGGCAATGTCCGTCCCGCTACCTATGGCTATTCCAATGTCGGCTATTGCAAGTGCTGGCGCATCGTTTATTCCGTCACCGACCATGGCTACCACTTTTCCTTCAGTTTGCAGATTTTTGATGACATCGGCTTTTTGCCATGGCAGAACGTTAGCGATTACTTGGGTGATCCCCAATTGCTGGGCTATTGCTCGTGCGGTTCGCTCGTTATCGCCTGTTAGGATTGCAACTTCCAAATTTAAGGCTTTCAATTGCGCCACTGCTTCGGCAGCATTTTCCTTCAGGATGTCCATTGCGGCAATTAATCCGACAATCTTTCCGTCAACAGCCAGCATCATGACGGTTTTTCCCTGTGATTCCAACAATGTCAAATCACCCTCTTCTCGGCTTATGGACACTCCTTGTTCCTGAAGTAACTTACGATTCCCAAGCAGGACCTTTCTTTTTTCCACATAGCATACGACTCCCTTGCCGGGTAACGCTTCGAAATTATCTGCATGCTCAATATGAACTTTGTCGGATTCAGCTTTCAGAAGAATTGCTTCAGCTAAAGGATGCTCAGAACCTTTCTCAGCTGAACCTGCATACGCAAGCACCATTTGTTCATCCCATCCGTTGTAAGTTTTGATGTCGGTTACGCTTGGCTCACCCTTTGTCAACGTGCCAGTCTTGTCGAAAACGACAGTCGTTAGCTTTCTTGCCTTCTCAACATATTCTCCACTGCGAAGAAGAACACCGTATTCTGCGCCTTTTCCGACACCTGCAAGAATAGCTGTCGGCGTCGCTATTCCTAAAGCGCATGGGCAAGATATCAATATCACAGCCAGTAGCACAAGGAATGCGGTTGCGAAGTTGCCGGTTGTCGCGAACCAATAGGCAAATGAAACGACTGCTGCTGTCAAGATGATGGGGACAAACCATCTGACAATACGGTCAGCAAACCTTTGAACGGGAGCACTTGAGGCTTGGGCTTCTTCAACAAGATGAACAATTTGTCCAAGGGCGGTTTCGTCGCCGATACGAGTCGCCTTTATTGTCAGGACCCCGGTTTTGTTTATTGTGGCGCCGACAACTTCGCTTCCGACAGTTTTCTCAACAGGAATGCCTTCGCCCGTGATAAGTTTCTCATCAACTGACGAATATCCTGCAGTCACAATTCCGTCGATTGGGATTTTTTCTCCAGGCTTAACAATAATTGCGTCTCCAACCTGCACTTGGTCCACTGATATGTCGGTTTCTTTGCCATCCCTGATGACTCTTGCCATGGTTGGTTGAAGTTCGAGCAGTTTTCGTATTGATGCGGCGCTGCGTCGTCGAATTAACTCTTCGATGTATCTTCCCAGCAGCACGAAAGCCAAGATGCCGATGGCTACTTCCATGTAACCTGAGCCTGGCTGCGTGGCAGAAGGAAGGATGAACACGTTTATGACACCGTAAATCCAGCCTGCGAGAACTCCGACAGTGACCAGAACATCCATGTTTATGTTGCGGTTTCGAAGCGATTGATAAGCGCCCTTGTAGATTCTATATCCAGCAATCCAGACTATAGGTGTCGATACAATGAACACCCCGATGTCGTAAACTCGTAGTTTTCCAACAACGTCAAAATACATTATTGCGGTAATCAGACCAAAAAGTGTAATCACTTTCAAAGCTAGGGCTGCTATGGCGCCAGTTAACGTGAATGCAACGCGCCGCTGCATTGCTTTGAGTTCGCGTTCTGGTGCCGTGTAGACGTCGAGGCATTGTTGGCTGCAAAAATGGTAAGTTCTGTCGCCGATTTTGGCGCTCAGGGCTGTTTCTGTGTCAACATCCATGCCGCATACGGGGTCTCTTGCAGTGACCATGTTTTCTCACTTTACGTTTAAGAATACTGGAGTTTATATCCATATAAATGTGTCTTAAAAAGATATATCTTTTAATCGATTAACCACCCGACGGCAGAAAAGCAAGCTAAAGCGACCTTGCTTAAAAATTCAAAAATGCTCCTTTCCGATCGCAGCGTTTGAACAGCACATACCATAGCGTGGCTTGGCTATTCTACCCGTTTAATTATGTGGTACCCAAACTGTGTCTTAACAGGTTCAGAAGTCTGTCCCTTCTCAAGGGCGAAAGCGGCTTTTTCGAACTCCTTAACCATCTTGCCTCTTGTGAAAGTTCCAAGGTCTCCTCCGTTCTTTGCAGATGGACATTGGGAGACGTTTTTTGCGAGGGCGCCGAATTTTTCGCCTTTATCAAGTCGAATCTTGATATTTTTGGCTTCTGTCTCCGTTTTGACAAGAATGTGTGCGCAGTGGATTTTGTCTACCATGATTCTACTAATTTCCAGTTTCAGAATATAACTGTTGCCCGCAAAATCATCTATTCAACCTTAGGATAGCCCAAGATTTAACGGGCGCAAAAGTCGAAAGTCGAGAAGGAAAATAGGCAGGAAAATGTCAATATGCTCCGCGTTGTTTTTTGGGTTACTTCGAAGTTCGAAGTCTAAGTCAACATAATTGTTATAGCTCAAGCACTCAATATCAAAGTTCATGGCAAACTCTATTCCCCTTAAAAACATGGAAGAAGAACAGAAAATTGACCGCGTGACAGTGGAGCAGATTTCAAAAGTCATCAGGTTTTTATGGAACATCGAAGACTGAAACAATTGGTCCATAAAGGGGAAATATCAAAGTTTTGACCAAATCTTGAGGAAGAAACCATAAATTAACTAAAAGAAGGGAATAATCTCTCTTGCGCTGCTGCTGAGAGATATATGCGTAATTGAATTTAAGCGTCAGATTTATTCGATTACTTGAATTGCGCCTTCAGGACACTGGGCTTCGCATGCTCTGCAAACCAAGCATTCGCTGGATTTTGATGGTGTAGATTTGCCATCTTTGATTTCGTAGACGCCGACAGGGCAAGTGTTTACGCATGTTTCGCATCCGGTGCATTTGGGGTCAACAACTATTTTTACCATTTTTGTCTACCTCTGATTTTCTTGAAAAGCTCGTGAGTAAAATAAAAGGTTTTAGGTGTTTTAACGTGCTTTTTCACGTAATCTGAGCAGAATTCCGTTCAATGTTGATTCAGCTTTGTCTCGGTGTTTCTGGTAATCCCCGATATTTTTCTTGTATGCCTCTATTGATATTTCGCCTCTGCTCTGCTGGTCTTCTAGATTCTTGATGTCATCTTCAGCTTCAGAGAGGTCTTCTTCAGCAGCGTCAAGTTGCTTAATCAGGTCTGAGTTGACGCCACCTGAGTTTCTGAGGATTTCCTTTATGCGATCAGTGTTGCGTGAAATTGTTTCTAGACGAGTTTCTATTGCACCTCGTTGAACTTTGTATTGGCGCCGGGGAATCTTCCCTTTATGGGCCTTCATATCCAAAGACCTGATTTCAGCGTGCAACTGTTTCTTCTCTTCATAAGACTCGGTGAAATCTCTGATGTTTTCGCTTGTGAGACGTTGACTGGTGACAGGAGCCACAGTTCTTGGTTCGGCGCTTGTCGCTTGTTGCCCCGTCGGTGTTTCAGCAATGGGTGTTGGAGTCGAAAGCTTAACTTTTTTGAATGCGGTTGGTTGTTTTTCGCCTGGTTTACGTTTCTGATAGACAACCGCGCCTATGCATCCGATAACTGCGGCAAAAGCGAGCCAGAAGGTTGGCATAAAAGATACCCAGATTGGGTTGTATGTGAAGGAGAATTGGATTATGTCGCTTTTCGGCATTATGTAGTTGAGATAGGTTATTCCGTTTCCGGCTAAGGTAAGGGTGTCTTGGAAGGCAGTTCTTGTCAGGGTGCTGGATACGTCAATTGAGGATATCTGAGGAGTTGTGATTTTTGCTCCCTGGGGCGGGTTCAGTGTGAAGCTTGCCTGTGCGACGTAGTAATTGAAGTATGGGAAAAGCTCAAAGTTGCTTAACGTGTACTGTGAACCTTTTAGGGTTGCACTCGGCAAATTGTAGCTTGCAGTTAACGTTGAGGACTGCCCGTTCGCCGCGAGCGTGATTAAGGTGGTATTCTCCTGCAAAGCGCCGTAGATTTTTGAACTGCCAGCAATTGTGAGCGTTGCACCGGACTCGTCTCTCACTACAACGTTTCGCGCGTTAAGCGGAACATCTAAGAGAAAAGACTGCATCGACAACGTTGAGTTGTTAACGATCGTGTATGAATCTGAAGCAGAAACTTGTCCTGTTGGGTCAATATTTATTTGGCGATCCAGGCTGGTTATGTCTGCCTTCTGTATGGTTTCATTGGCTACTTGAACGGCGGCAGAACCCGGAGAAAAAGTGTAGGCAGGCAGGTTCGAAGTGACATAGTTTTCTGTATTCACGATTCCATCAGGTTTGGTTATGTCGATAAATGTAGGAGCACTTGGAAAAGTGAGAGTTACATTGCAGCTGCCGACGCTTTCGGTAAGACCAGGATATGCAGGGAAATTAAGGGTGTAGTCGCCCGAATCATATTGAGTAAGAACGCCACTTGAAAGCACAAAAGCTACTGTGAAGACGCTGGGTGATTGACCATTGAAGTTTACTTCGGCACCGTAAAATCCGCTTTGGTCACCTAACTGAACTCCCAAGTTCACAGTGTAAACGTTATTGGAGTCGTATGCCACGGCGTTTAGAATGTCGGCGCTGAATTGAGCGGGTAACCCAACTGTGAAGCCGTCAGTTACTTGTCCGGAAACATAAATCGTGTCTGAAACGACCACTTGCCCACTATATAAGACTTGAACCTGATGGTTAACCTGCGTTATGGTGTAGCCTGAGGTTTGGGCAAAAACCGTTCCAGACATAGCAACCGGCAAGAAAACCAGAAGTAAGGAAACTGTAATCATCAATACTAAATTTGTTCGTTTCAATGAATTCACCCAATTGGAAGTTTGTTTAATGTTATGTTCGCTTATTTATTTACTTTACAGTAAGGCAGCTTATATTTAGAACTTGACCCAAGAAACCTGAGACGTCAGCCCTTGAGGGGCAGTTGGCGGTGTTTAAATCTTTGTGATCGCTTTAACCGTTTTTTCAGCCGTTGTTGCGCAGAAAAGCAAATCGTCAATCGTTGCAGTGAAGGTGGCTAGTTTGCTTTCGCATTGAATCACAGTTATCACTTTTCGCTGGCTTAATGTGGTTTTCACAGTCAGTTTAGGCGGCGTCTTAAAATTGTCTGGAGAAAGGGCATCGGCCACCGCTTTCGCAAGCTTCTTGTCAGCGTACTCAAGGCTTATTGTCGCTTGCAACCTTTTCTCCCTTCAACTGTTTGCCGACTAATTCATTCACATCTTTGATGAACCCGTTAAGTTCGTCAAGCGGGACTTGGGCTCCTGCGGCGATGTTGTGTCCTCCGCCTCTGCCGCCGTGGGCTTCTGAAGCTAAACGCATGACTTCCCCTAGGTTTACGCCTTTTCGAATCGCCGCCTCTGTTGTTCGACCTGAAAACTTCGCTGCTGCCTCTTCTTCAACATTGGCGAACGCTATTAGGGGTTTTTCGTTGTTTGTCAGACTGGAGACGATGATGGATGAGACTGTCCCGATTATTTTTTCGTTAATGAAGCTCTCGCCGTAGATGACATAGATACTTTCAAGTTCACGCATCCGCTCGGGTTTTTCAGCTACCCAGCCGAGATACTTGTTGATGTTTCTGCGGTAATCTTCAAGGATCTTGTTTGATTCCTCCAAGGCGGCTTTGCGGTCGCCCATGCATATGGCTAACCCTAAGCTGGGCCTGTTCATGCGGCCCGTCGAGTTGAGAACGACTGCGAATTCCCTGGCGTCCCGCAGTGCAGTATTAGACTCTTCCTTGGTCAAAATGTAGATGTAGCCTATGAGGTTTCCAACCTCCATATGCAGCCCCTTAGAAAGCAAGTGATCCGCAAGGGCTGTGCAAAGACGTTTTCTTTCGTCGTCGCTTAAGTCGCACAACGACCGAGGTCGGTCACCTTGCGTAAGCGGAATGTTTAAACTCGATAGGAAGGCCAATGCCTTGTCTTCTTCTCCGCTTAAACCCGGAATAAACGGGTTGGTCGTAGTAGCCAGCATCTTGTAGATTGGCCGGGTTTCCCTGCCGAAAAAAGTCAAGTCCTTCTCGACCTTCAACAAACCAGCAGCAACCCCGTCATCAACAATTATCTCATTGAGGCTGCAGAGTTTTCTTTGGTCATATTTGTCCTGCATGTCACCTAACGCGCCGACTAACGCCACAGGCGCCAAATCCACGTTTGCAGAGTCAACTGCTTTTG
>JBEKVK010000066.1:0-7362 GCA_049514075.1 Bathyarchaeia archaeon
GCTTCTTTGTCCTCTCGTTTGCTGCTTATCTGGGCAAGGGCGATTTTAATTTTGTCTTTCATTTCCTTTTCCCTTTCAGTACGTGTGTCTTGGAAGCCTAAAATCTATTCCTACCGTTCTAAAGCCGAGTTTAGGCGCAATAGGCATTCTCCTCTTATGTTCATTACTTAACCATCTGCATTTGACGGTTTCAACAGTTGATTTTTCGATTTTGAGTTGGCTGGCAATCTCTTCTGGGGTCATGAATCTTTCTAAGCCGTAGAGGATGAGATCCAAGGTCTCATATATGATGCCGAGTTCTGTCTCCGCCATCTGCGCAGGCCAAAGTGCTGGCGTGGACGGTTTTAGAGCAAGCTCTTCTGGGATTCTTAGGTGAAGGGCAAGTTTGCGCACCTGAGTCTTGTATAAATCCAAAATCGGTGTTATGTCGGCGGCGGCGTCTCCCCACTTCGTGGAATAACCCATCATAGTTTCAGATTTATCTGAGCTGCCACAAACGATCTTGTTCAATTTGTTCGCGTAGTAGTATAGATAAATCATTCGGGTTCTTGCCTTGACGTTTCCTTTGCATAACCTGTCTTTGCGGTCGAAAACCGGAATCTGATCATAAAAGCATTTCATGACCTCAGTCATGTCGCAGATGTTGGTCTCCAGTTGAAACAAGTCCGCTACCGTCTTTGCATCATCAATGTCCTTTTGGCTAAAGTTTTCCTCCTCTGGAAGCATGAGGGCTAAGACGTTCTTGCCGCCAATTGCAAGGCTTGAAAGGGCAGCTACGGTGGCGCTATCAATCCCCCCTGATAAGCCCAGCACTATTCCTTTGGCTCCTGCGTTTTCAACGTATTCTTTGATGAAGCGGCAGATTCTTTGTTGTGTTTCGGAAAAGTCTCCGTCGAAAACAGAGGGCGTCAGTTTCAATTGGCTTCACGCAAACCTATACTCTTGACTTGTAGGCAAGTATTTAAGGACAAGGATAAATATTTACTCACAAATATCGTCAATTTGAAGGCTGTTACAGTTGGGTCGAAGAAGAAAGAAAGTTGTTCATATTCCAAAGAAACACTTGCCAAAGTTTTTTTCCTGTCCTAGATGCGGGAAAGAAACAGTAAAAGTTGAAATTTCAAGAGAAGACGGGGGACACGCAATAGCACAATGCAGTAGCTGTGGGCTTAAAGAAGAGTTCCCGATTAAACAAGCCCAAGGTGAAGTTGACGTTTACTGCATGCTAACCGACAAAGTCTACGGTTCCGGCAAAAGAGCGCCATTACCGAACTTGAAGAAAGAGTAACTGAAGGATTATTGGCATGCTAGGGCCTATCGAAAAATACTTGCTTGAAAAAATAAAAGCCGAAGGCTCCATTCATCTTGCACTTATCGATCCGGAAAAAGTAACGGCGCAAGATGCTTCACGAATCGCTGAGAACTCCAAGAACAGCGGAACAGCCGCTATCATGATTGGTGGTTCAACCTTTATATCGCAAGCACATCTCGACGACGTCGTTAAAGCCATCAAGTCCCGTGTAACTCTTCCCACAATACTTTTCCCCAACAATGTTACGGGCATAAGCAGCCATGCAGACGCAATCTGGTTTATGTCGCTTCTAAACTCAGTTGACCCGTACTTTCTCATCGGCGCCCAAATCCTCGGCGCACCTCTTGTCAAGAAATATCATTTGGAACCTTTGTCAATGGGTTACATAATCGTGGGAGACGGTGGAACCGCCGGCATCGTCGGAAAAGCAATTTCGGTGCCCTACAACAAACCCGAACTTGCAGCAGCTCATGCTTTGGCAGGCCAATATCTAGGCATGCGATTCATTTATCTTGAAGGTGGTTCAGGTGCCAAAGATCCCGTACCCTCTGAAATGATTCATGCTGTCAAACACGTTTTGGAAATACCGCTGATAGTTGGCGGTGGAATTAGAACAAAGGAGCAAGCTATAGCTGCTGTCTCAGCAGGAGCTGACATTATAGTCACGGGCAATGTCTGTGAGTCAAGCGATTCCAGGCAGAAGGTCGCTGAAATCATCGCGGCAATCAAAAACATCAAAGCTAAGCGTGCATCTTTTTAGTTTCTGGCTTTTGTGTTTAGTTTTTAGAAAGGCAAAATAACCTAACATTCTATATCTTGCCATGGGAAGTTGCGGTTTGAACATTAGCAAAGGCTATCAAAACTACGTTGACACATTGGAAACCGAGTTGAAGCACCTTTATTCCATTAGCGACGGCGCTAGGTCTGCTGGTTTAGACCCAGCTTTGAAGACGGAATGCATTATCGCCAAAGACATCGCTGACTTGGTGGAGGGCCTGGTTGGACCAAAGAAAGTTGCGCTAAGCATCAGGGAACTCAGTACAAAGATGCAACGTGAGGAAATTGCCTTCAAGGTCGCAGAAGAAATCGTTTTAGGCAAATTCGGCACAGGCGACCCTGAGAAGATGGCTGAACAAGCCATTAGAACTGCACTTGCAATATTCACTGAAGGCTTAACGGCGGCTCCAATTCAAGGCATCGCCCAAGTCAAAATAAAAACCAATGCCGACAGAACTCGATATTTAGCCATCTACTTCGCGGGTCCTATCAGATCCGCGGGTGGAACTGACCAAGCTTTGACTTTGGTTGTAGGCGACTTCGTGAGGCAGCAACTGGCGTTGGACAGGTATAAGCCAACAGAGGAAGAGGTTGCCCGTTTCACGGAAGAGTTAAGGCTCTACGAACGATCCGTCGGTCGATTCCAATACCACATTCCTGATGACGAGCTAAAGAAAGCGCTTAACTTAATTCCAGTCGAATGCACAGGCACAGAATCCGATCCAGTTGAAGTTTCTTCTTACCGAAACCTTCCCCGGGTGGAAACAAACCGTGTAAGGGGTGGGGCTCTTAGGGTTGTTAACGACGGCATTGTAGGGCGTGCGCAAAAGGTCTTCGTGATCATCAACAAGATCGGTTTTCAAGGTTGGGATTGGCTCAAAGAGTTCAAGAAAAAATCTGAGAAGAAGTCAGGCGGCTTTATGGATGACGTGATAGCAGGGCGGCCCATTTTTGCTTTTCCTTCAAGACGCGGAGGGTTCAGACTCCGATATGGCAGGTCACGGAACACTGGGTTGTCAGCTGTCGGCATTCATCCGGCGACTATGCTTGTTCTTGAAAATTTTCTTGCAGCAGGCACGCAAATGCGTCTAGAGCTCCCTGGGAAAGGCTGCGTTACGCTTCCAGTGGATTCGATTGAACCTCCCGTTGTTCTGCTGAAAGACAACTCGGTTGTCAGGGTCACAATGCAGAATTATCCCGATGTTAAAGGAAAAATCCAGAAAATACTGTTTCTTGGAGACATCCTCATCAGCTTCGGAGACTTTCTTTATTCAAACAAGAGCCTTCCACCTTCGGGATACGTTGAAGAGTGGTGGGTAAAGGATCTTCAAAACCAGGTCAAAAACAAATTCAATTTCGATATCCAGTTGGCAGCTGAAGCCGCGGAAGTTTCCGCCGTAAAAATCAAAGGTTTCATTGATGATCCCTTCTTTGACAAGCCCATAGCTAAGGAGGCTATACTTCTCAGTCAGCGCATTGGTGTTCCTTTGCATCCCAGCTTCACATTCTCTTGGTCGAGCTTAACCACGGTTCAAGAGGTTGAACAACTGAGATGCTGGTTAGGATCCTCAGAAGTCACCATGAATGATGGCTTTGCTTGCAAAATCACAGGTGAATGCCAACCTGGCGTAGTGGCGATGTTGAGAAAGATTTTTGCTCCACATATAATAATTAACGGTAAAATCGTTTTGGAGGGGGAAGACGCCACTGCCTTCGCGTTCAATCTCGGTTACGGTTCCACTGGACTGCTTGATGCTGCTCAACCTTTGAGTGTGACGGAAACGCTCAGCAGGGTTTCTGGCGTGCGAATTAAGGATAAGGCTCCAACTTACGTTGGTGGGCGTATGGGTCGACCTGAAAAGGCAAAACGGCGCGAGATGAAGCCTTTGGTTCATGTTCTTTTTCCCGTGAGCCTGCAGGGCGGCTCGCACAGAGACCTTTTGGAGGCTGCAAAGCAAGGCCACGTTTTTGTTGAAATGGTAAAGCGCAAGTGTCCTAACTGTAAGACTTACACCCGAATGATAAAGTGCCCAAACTGCGGCGACGAAACCGTTGAAGAAAAGAGCTGCCCGCGTTGCGGAAAAACGCTGAAAGACAGCGCTTGTCCCACCTGCAAGGCAGATGCTATTCTCTATCAACGGCAAGCAATTAACTTTAAAGACCTAGTTGATGACGCTTGCAAATCGCTCGGTTACCCCTCGCCGAAACAACTGCGAGGCGTTAAAGGCTTAACAAACTTGAACAAAACTCCTGAAATAGTTGAAAAAGGCATTTTGCGCGCAAAGTACGAGTTGTCGGTTTACAAGGATGGAACAATTCGTTTCGACGGCACAAACGCCCCTTTAACCCATTTTACCCCTGCAGAAGTTGGGGTTCCCATTGAAAAGATAAGGCAGCTTGGATACAACTGCGACACACACGGCGCGCCTTTGACGGACCCCCATCAAGTTTGTGAACTCAAAGTCCAGGACGTAGTAATTCCTTGGAAGGCAGGAGACTACTTCCTTCAAATCGCCGCTTTCATCGATGATTTGCTCATCAGAGTCTACAAGCTTCCCGCCTACTACAACGTTAAGAAGCCTGAAGACCTTGTCGGACACCTAATCTTCGGTTTAGCCCCGCACACCTGCGCTTGCATTCTTGGGCGGGTTGTCGGTTACACGGATCGCAACGTGATATATGCCCATCCAATTTGGCACTCGGCTAAACGCCGCGACTGCGACGGCGACGAAGACGCCATCATGCTCGCACTCGATACCCTTTTGAACTTTTCCCGCGTTTATTTGCCTGCTCAAATAGGCGGAATCATGGATGCCCCAATCCTGCTGATTCCATTCGTTAACACTAAAGAAGTGCAGAGGCAAGCACATGACTTTGACGTCGACCAAACATACCCCGTAGAGTTCTACCTCAAAACCTGGGATAAAGGCGAAGCTGCACCTGTAAGCTCTATCATGGATACTATCAGCCACCGATTGGGTACCGAAGCCCAGTTCGAAGGCTTCCAGTACACAACACCGGTCACCAATATCAACCTAGGCAACGCAAACAGCTCCTACAAAGAGTTCAAATCCATGATTGAAAAACTGGACATGCAACTTGGGCTGGGAGAAAAAATCGATGCAGTAGATGTTAAACGGGTAGCATTAAAAGTTTTAACCACTCATTTCCTAAGAGACATAGCAGGCAACTTGCGGGCCTTCTCCACACAGGGGTTTAGGTGCAAATCGTGCAACAAAAAGTTTCGACGGTTACCCCTTAAAGGAAAATGCCCTTTCTGCGGCGGAAAACTCACCCTAACCGTCTACCGAGGTGGCATAGAGAAGTACTTAGAGGCGGCGCAGAAACTCGTCGACACTTACGGTTTGCCTAACTATTACACGCAGCGTCTCGACCTGATAAAAGAAGAGATAACTTCAATGTTCGACAACAAAAAACCAAAACAAGCCAAACTCTTCGATTTCGGTAGCTAAAGCTTTTCAACCCAGAAGACTGAGTATCTTAACGGTGACTTTATGCATCCTAATGCTTACCTCAAAAACGTACGAAACGTCAAGAACGGTCTTAAAGCAAGAAGCAAAATCTTGGAAACTCTGGAAACTGGGCAATACGATGCCCCCAGGATCGCGAAAACAACGGATCTTTCCTATAACGTTGTAACACATCATCTTCGTCTTCTCAAGATGGAAGGGATTGTCAACCGAAATGGTCGTAGACCCTTCTGTTGGGCAGCTACGGGTTTAGGGCAGAAGCGCCTTCAGAGTTAGAATGTGCATTGGCAGGGCGAATGCTGGCATTTGGGGCATTTGTGATTGTATTTGTTGATAGCCGCCCGCTCAAGGTCGATTCCCATTATATTTGCTAAGGAAGCAAGCCAGGCGATAACGTCCGCGAATTCTTTCTCAGTGCCCTCCCTGTCTGTTCCTTTTTTGATTTCTTCCCCTAACTCAGCGACCTCATCAACGAGCCAGTTAAAAGTTCCATCTACCCCTCGTTCGGCATCTCTTTTGAAGTAGAGGTCACGCATCATCTTCTGAAATTCACTTATTTGCGTATGCATCCACAGGTTTTAGTGTCTAAACAAAGTAGACTTTAAACATTTCTAACCTTGTTGAAGGCGGATGTTTCGGATAGCTGGTCTGCACAACATTAATTAATGGTTACGGTTACATGAAAGGCAGGGATATTAGTGAGTAGCAGAAGGAAAAAGAAAGATACCGGTCCAATGCCCGCAGCAAGCGCAGGTTTACTCAGATTCTTCGAGGAAGAAACTGAGGGAATAAAGATGAGGCCTGAGCTACTTGTGGTTTTCTCGGTTTCACTGATTGTATTATCAGTGATGATAAAAGTGTTCTTCCCTTAACTGTTGCTTTAACGTCTCGGCACTGTAGCGTGTAGAACTTCTATTCTTTGAACAGAGTTAAGATGTAGAAATATCTCGCTTCTTTCTTCCCGACTGGTAATCTGCGGGATCGGCTGAGCAATGGTTGACCTTAAAACGATGGCTTCTGCCTCAGAAAGCCATATTCCTGACGGTTCATGAGTTACCGCGGCTAAGGTTCCCTCGAACCCGTACGCTGGGTCAATTATCACCCTTATTTTCTTGCCCACGTTTCGCTCCAACATGTGAAATATCGAAGGGGGCAAGTCTCGTTCTGACATAGCCATCGCAAACTAACACATAAGTCAAGTTACAGATAAAACAATTACCTCTAAGCGGCATGTTAACTTTTTGGGTCTTGAAACAAAGGAATCTGCTTTTCTCTCTTGGCTTTAACTGCTCTATGCCAAACCTATTGCTGTCTCTTTCGTTTATTGCAGAAAAAGTGTAATTAGTGTTAAGCACCAGTATTTAACTTCGCTAAATTTTAATAAGGCACACCGCTTCCATAAGAGACTCAACCTTGGGATGAAAACATGGATGACACAACCACGCTTAACCGTTCTATAGACGACGCAAAGAAACATTACACATCCATGTTTACTCTCCCATCGCTCAAAAAAGCACTCGTAGCAGTCGCTGCAGTGTGCTTGGTTATTGGACTGTTATCTTATACAGTTCCATCTCAGGGCTTAATCCGTGCCCTTCTTCTTGCTCTTTCGCTTTTTGTCCTTACGGTTATCGCGGATCTAACGGTCAGTAAACTGGTTCTTAGAAAAGACCCTATTTTTCAGTTACGACGCATTCATGTGCTTTCGTTGTTCAGTCTGGCTTTCTGGATAATCTTCGTAATAGTTGGTGTCATCTTAGGGTCTGCCTTCGGTTGGCAACT
>JBEKVK010000067.1:0-7878 GCA_049514075.1 Bathyarchaeia archaeon
CTACAAGCTGTGCATCCGTGGATTTGTTCTCCTGCAAGCTGAATCAACTCTGTTTCGATGCCTTCCGCTTCAAGGACGCTAAGAACACGTTTTAGAAGCACCGCGGTGTTTCCATCTTTGCGTGCGCTCCCATTAAAAGCTACGACTTTCATTTTTCGGCAATCCTCAAAGTTTATCATTGAAATTTAAGATAAAAAAGTAGCGCCTATCGAGATTTCTTGACAACTTTGACCGCAGCTAAAATCCAATGCAAAAAGTAACGGGCGTTACTCGAGATGATACGCTTCTTCGCCATGTTGGCTCATATCTAAGCCGTCTTCTTCCTCTTTTGCGCTGACCCTCAGTGGTGAGAAACGATCAACTATCCTTAGCAACGCGTAGGTACCCAAGAATGCGAAGGCAGATACCACACCCACGGCCAGAAGTTGAACCGCAAGCTGATGAACGTTCCCGTAAATTAAGCCCGTAACTCCAGGGGTAACCGCAGCAGTTGCAAATAAGCCAATTGAAATTGCGCCGATGATTCCGCCGATTCCATGGCAGGCGAAAACATCCAGCGAATCATCAATTCTTGATCGTCCAGCACGCCAGTTAGCCACCAAATTGGAGATTATACCCGCGGCTAACCCAATGACTACTGCGGCCCAAAAACTAACGTAGCCTGACGCTGCCGTAATCGCTGCCAAACCGCACACCGCGCCGACTGCAATGCCAACTGCTGAAGGTTTTCCTTTGATTAGCCAATCCATTGACATCCAGCTTACCGCTGCTGCCGCTGCGGCCAAGTTGGTTGCTATGACAGCGGACACTGCGATGCTATTAGCCGCAAGTGCACTGCCGCCGTTAAAGCCGAACCAGCCGAACCACAACAACCCTGCGCCTAAAATCACGTATGGGATGTTGGTAGGCTTAAACTCAGAGCCCATAGGCACTGTTTTGCTGGTTCCTTTCTGGTCTAAAGATTTAAGCTGATCTTTCCAGTAAACGCAACCCTGCCTTCTACCGAGAACCAACGCCGCCGCCAAAGCGGACACTCCCGCAGCTATGTGCACGACTATTCCCCCTGCGAAGTCCACGGCGCCAAGCACATGAAGCCACCCTGACGGGTTCCATATCCACATCGCAATAGGCGAGTAAATCAGGGTAGACCACAAAACCACGAAGATGAGGAGCGATTTGAAGCGGATTCTTTCCGCGCATGCACCCAAAATCAACGCTGGGGTGATTGCCGCGAATTTAAGTTGGAACGCGAAAAAAAGTATTTCCGGGATTGCTGGGGCGGATTTGTAAACGCTGGAGAGCGTTATGTTGTTTAATCCGAAAAGTGAGAGGTTGCCTATGACTCCGCCGACGCTTGGACCGTAGACGAGGCTGTATCCCCAGAAGAACCAGACAAGGCTTACTACGGCAAAGATTATCATGCACTGTACGAGGGTGGAGACAAGGTTTTTTCTTCTGACTAAGCCGCCGTAGAAGAAAGCTAAAGCTGGCGTCATCAGCATCACAAGCGCTGTTGACATTAACACCCATGCTATGTCTGCTGCTCCCACATTTGTCCCCCAGACAGCTTCTATTCAGCTTATTTGTTCACCAATTTCGACGAACTAGTATTTAAGTCATACATTTACATCGATTACATGGTTAAATATCGACAAATGTCCAATCAAATTGCAGAAAACTGCAACTAACAAAACATTCAACCAAAAAACGGATAAGAATAACGAAATTGTCCAAAACAAACCCTACAAAATTGAAAAACTGTCAAATAAATTGAAAAACGGAAAATTCCCATAGGAACAAAAAAGAAAAAGAGTTTTGGGTTTGCTTAGTCTAGTTGATAGGCTTCTTCGCCGTGCTCGGCCATGTCTAAGCCTGCGTCTTCCGCTTCCTCGCTAACCCTCAGCGGCGAAAACACGTTCACCACCTTAAGCAATGCATATGAGCCGAAGAAAGCAAACGGCACCACTACACCTATCGCTGCCAATTGGACGAGGAATTGATGCACGTTTCCAAAGATCAAGCCGCTCGCACCATTTATCGCAGCTGAGGCAAACATTCCAGTTGCTATTGAACCCCATATTCCCCCGACGCCGTGGCATGCGAACACATCCAACGCATCGTCTATTCGCGATCTGCCCGCTCTCCAATTGGCCACCGAGTTAGAGATGACGCCTCCAATTAAGCCAATGATTATGGCTGACCCTACACTGACGTAGCCCGCTGCTGGCGTGATTACAACGAGTCCAACGACCGCACCTGTCGCCATGCCTATTGCTGAGGGCTTCCCTTTCCTGAACCAGTCCGCCAACATCCAACTGATTGCTGCTGCGGCTGCCGCCAAGTTTGTCGTTACCAATGCTGAGACGGCAAGTCCGTTTGCGGCTAATGCGCTGCCCGCGTTGAAACCGAACCAACCGAACCACAGCAATGCTGCACCCAACAAGACATAGGGGATGTTTGTAGGCTTGAACTCTGTCGCGTGGTCTTTTTGGTCTAATGCTTTCATATGATTTTGCCATGGGACAGCGCATCCTTTTCTTCGTCCCACAACAAGAGCTGCTGCTAATGCTGAGATACCTGATGAAATGTGTACGACAATGCCGCCTGCAAAGTCGATTGCGCCCAAGTTATGGAGCCAACCGCTAGGGTTCCAAACCCAGCAGGCTATTGGTGCGTAGATAAATGTTGACCAGAGAACTATGAAGATAAGGAGTGACTTGAAACGTATTCTTTCTGCGCATGCCCCGACGATTAATGCGGGTGTGATGGCTGCGAATTTGAGTTGGAATGCGAAGTATAGTAGTTCAGGGATGTTGGGGGCAAGTTTGGTGTTGATGGCGTTGATGCCGAGGCCGTTCATGCCTAGCAGGCTTGGGCTGAAGCCGATTATGTGGGTGCCTGAGGCGTTGCCAAAGACGAGCATGTAGCCCCATAGAGCCCAGACTATGCTTATGACTGCAAATATTATGAAGCACTGTGCGATGGTTGATACGAGGTTCTTTCTTCTTACTAGTCCCCCGTAGAAGAATCCTAAGGCGGGGGTCATTAGCATGACTAGGGCTGTTGCGGTTATTACCCATGCGATGCTTCCCGGGTCTGCTGTTCCTGCGACTGACATTTTCCAACCCTTTTCGACAATTGTTTGCTTAGTTGATTTTTACCTCTACAGCTACACCTAGTTATATTTAAAAGCTGTGCATATGAAACATGTTGTTGATTTGGTTTGGGCACTTGTCGATTCAATTTGCCTTTTACATTATGTTCATCCAATTTTTAATTCGCAACCAGCCCTTATGCTAAAAAAATGTTCAAAATTCGGGCTTAAACTTGAAGTTTGTAACCCATGGAAAAACCTTCGATTATGCTGCAATTGCACAAATATACACGTTCAATTAAAAATCACAGACCATCTAAGATGCATCTGGCTGCTTGCGCCTAACAGCTAAAAAAACAAAACTCTCCATCTTTAGCGTTCGCACAAAACCCTTATTTACTTTTCAACCGCTTCTTTGGCTGGAAAAGGCACTCCAAATGAAACTCGGAACATACACCTTCCAGCCTGAAAAAGCAGAGGGATTTGACTTTCATGTTCTGCGTGTGAAAACTGAAATGGGTTTGAGGCTTCAGCCAGTGCAGGACATGTGTAGCAACATCGCTGTTTTCGCAGACAATGTAGCTGTGCGGAATCACCCCGACTGGATTTCGCAGTCGCCGCTAGGCCCAGCAAAAATGGGGAACAACAATTTTAACATTTTCTGGGACGTTGTCTGCGCCACGCAGCCAGAGCATCGAGCTGAACAGTTGAACTACATTGCAGAAGTTGACGCTCAATCTCAGGGTATTTGGCTAAACAGCCAGTACTTTGCAGAACATGGACACTGTACCTGCCCCCGTTGCCAAGAACTTTGGGGAAAAAGTGGTTTAAGCTGGGTTGAATGGCGAAGACAGGAAGTTACCAATTACATCGCACAAATCCGGGAGCGCGTCAAAAAAGAGTTTGTGCTGTGCATTCAGCCTGACCCAGTTAGTTCGCTGGAACGTTACGGCGTAGATTTCGATGACTTCGCCAAGTACGCGGACAAATTTTGCGTTGTGATGTTTAGCAAAAACTACGCTACTCCTTGGTACTGGGAAATGCTGTCACGAGCATTCAAGAAACTTCTCAAGAAGCCCTTCTACATCGCCTTCTACACGTATGGTCCAGGCGACAACCCTAAAGACGTACCGACAACCCAAGAACTACTCACAGTTAGTACACGTTGCGCAAGGGCAGGAACCGACGGATTTCTTTATCTCTCTAACGGCGCTAGCAAAATCCGAGACTTCCAGAAAGAAGCAATTGCCCAGACTCAACTGATAGAAAAACTTAGAACTTATGGTGGCCAACCCGTTCAAGAATATCTGGACCGCATTGAAGGCTGGAAAAACATCTTTCCTGCTCAGTGACACTAAAGTTTTGACTCGGCCGCTGGAGCTGCTTTTCTAGCCCTACGCAAGAGAACAACAACGGCCACTACGAAGCCGGCAATCACACCTAACAAGACCCCGATGATCACCAAAAATCCCGTCGTCGAAATGCTAAGGCTTCTGGAGGCAGGTGGGTTTTGGCTACTGGCGGGAACAGTTGGAGCCGTGTAGTTGCTCATTGGAAATGCCTGTCCCGTCTGCAGGTGTATCGGTGTCAAAGGTATCGTTGAGTTAGACGGAGTGTAGATGGGCGGTGGAAGTGTTGGGCTCGGCGTCGGCACTGGAAGGCTAGGGTTTGGAGCGGCTTCTGGGTTCTGAGTTTCCAAGAAGGGCTCAAAGGTGATTGTGCCTAGGGTGAAATCGTTTTTGAAGTCGTGGATTGATTTGCCGATCGCCGTCGGATCGGTTGTTCCCCACCAATTGTTTGAGCAGTTGAAGGAATGGTTGTTGTCCACCTTTACGTTTACTGCGTTGTTGTAGATGTTGTTGGCGCTGACAGATTCAGGGTACCCGTAATGAAGGTCTATGCCGACACCGTTGTTTGCGATGGTGTTATTTTCTATGAAGACGGGGCATTTGTCGTTGTCGGCGATTGCGAAGTCGATTCCGTCGAGGGTTCCCGTGCTTATCGTGTTTCTTTCGATTATTACGGCGCCAGTAGGCACGCTTTCCAGAAGGATGATTCCCGCCGTCGATTCCGACGGGTTTCCTGAGATCTCGTTATTTTCGATGTAAGTGGTTTGAAGGCTTTCGTATGATTCTCCGTTTATTGTTATGCCTCCCGATATGGTGTTGCCTGCAATGATGGGTGCTCCGCCGGTGACGCCTATTCCCATCTCAATTTTGCAGTTGGTGACTACGGGAGAGTTGCCCTCTAGCGATAATCCATTGTTGAAGGTGTCGTTTGATAGCTCCACAGAGGAAGAAACGCTGAAGATAACGGAGCTTAAGACGGTGTTCTGTATGGTGGATCCTGAGGAGGTCTGCGGGTTCCAGCCTGTGCTACCGCGGCTGAAGGTTATTGAGGGGTAAAATGTGCTACTTATCATCCCCAACGTCCATGTTCCTGCGGTGCCGGTGATTTGGATGGGTTCGGCGTTTGTTCCCACTGCAGATAGGACGCCGTCAACTTGGATATAGCCGCTCGCGTTTATTATGTTAATTGTGGCTCCCGGCTGGATCATGAGTGAGCCAGTTACCACCATGTAGCCGTTTAGGTTCAGCGTGGCTCCAGCACCTAGCGTCAGGATAACTCCGCTGTTAATCAAAACGTTTCCCGCAATGTTATACGGGCTGTTTGCCTGTGTCCATGTCGTGTCTGTGCTTATTATTGTACTTGTGTAGGTACCCGATTGGGCTATACCAAAATGGCAGGTGCCGATTAAAACCAAAGAAGATGCGATTAAAACAACAATAAGCAAATTCAACCGGGTTTTGTTCATTTTGCTTCCTCTACCTGCTTCAGTTAGGTCATGGTTAAATAGGATTTTCGTCAAGCTTTCTTGACTCACGTCAGTCAAAATATTTTGACTTAACTTCTAATTTCGAAAAAACCAATGATAAAATACAAACATAAAGAAAAAACAGCGTTTGGAGTAAAAGATGAAAATAATGGAAAAGTAACCCGCAATTCTGCGTTAATCATTGCTTCAGGTTGGCTTGAAAAAGCTTATTCTTTTGGTTTGTTGTTTTCCGGCACGAAGACGGCTGCCGCTACGGTTGTGGTCCACAATCCGTTTTTGTCGCCTGCTGCACTCTGAGTTATGTTAGCGGTTTTGATGATGAGCCCGGTGGTTTTGAAGAGTTGTTTGCGTTCGTCCCATGCGGTCTCTGGGTCAAACTGGATGCCCATGGTTGTGGCAAGCATCGTTGCCGCTAAGTCTTCCGCGTAGTCGCCAGCTGTCTCGTCTGTTTGTCCGTAAGAGTGGTGCTCAGAGAGGTAGCCGTACTGGTTTTTGCCCGAGGGAATGGCGACTCCGATTGATGATGCTACAAGCCTGTGGGGTTCGTTGGTGGAGTTGCGTGCGATGACTACGAAGGTTATTTCGCCCGGTTGAACCATTTTGAGGCCTTTCTCGCATGTTAGCTGCTCGCATCCTGGGGGAACGATGCTAGATACGCTTACGAGGTTGCACATTTGGATGCCTGCGTCTCTGAGGGCTAATTCGAAAGATTGAAGTTGCTCTTTATGTTTGCCAACTCCTTTTGTGAAAAAGAATGCTTTTGGTATCATGTAGGTTCGGAAAGAATGATTGCAGTATGTGTTTAAAAAGTTTTTTATCCCAAAGGCTTCGGTTCACGTCGAGTTGAAACCCAAAAAGCAAGACAACGGGTTTTTGGAACAAACATTTGAAAAAGCCTTGAGTCACCTCATTATCCGCAAGAATGAATTATCAGAACGAGGCAATATGGCTGGTTTATTCGCCTTTTGGCTGCTTATACATTTTGAAGACCGCGTAATTCTCCGCCATGTCAGCTGTGAAAAGGAAACTGAACGCCAACACTTCCGACAAAGGCACGTTTAAGTATACTTTGTCTTTAGAAACTTTAACTGCTTTGGACTTCGAAGTTAAAATAACGGTCAAAAGATCCCCAATTTCTAATTCGTCACCGATTTTGTGGCCGTCTTCAGACTCCTCGTCAAGCGCTAAAGCTGTTTTGTAGGAGCCACCAGCTCCAAAGTCAATTATTACGTAGGGGTGTCCGTTTTGAACCATAGATGAAACGTAGATTGAAGGCATACACGTTTTGCATTGAGACATTAGTTCATTCATTTCCTCGCCGGTTAAAGGTACAGCGAGAATTTTATGACTAACATTCGACTAAGAGCTATAACTTTTTCTGTTGGAATTCAGGTTGAGTTGTTACGTTTTGAGGGCTTAGGAATTTTTGTTGAGTTTGATTAGAGTTTTTTGGTATAGGGCTTGGATCGTTAGCTGGTCGCGCCAACTATCGTCTACTAAAGTACACTAAGTCTACTATCATCAACGAAGTTTCAACTTGCAGGTCAAATCATAAAGGTCTTCGACTGGGGAGGTAGGTTCTTTCTTGTGTGTACAAGCCGACCGGTCGGTCAATGTCGGTACACTTTGGCGGTACAGTTTGGCGGTACAAGCGGGCGAGCGTGTATCTAAGATGCGTAATGGGTTCTGGTCCAGTCCTCAATTTTATGAAAGCTTCGAAGAGTTAGCGTCAAAAAACGGTTACACAGCGACTTCTGCCTTTGAAACTTCTTGTTCAGATCGCTTGAAATCGGTCTACAATATGCGAAGAATTTGATAAAAATGAGATTTCAATTCGCAGATCAAATCAGAAAGGCTTCCGACCGGGATGGTAGGTTCTCTCTTGTGTGTACAAACCGACCGGTCAGGTCAATGTCAATACATTTTGTCAATACATTTTGTTGATACA
>JBEKVK010000068.1:0-7259 GCA_049514075.1 Bathyarchaeia archaeon
CTTCTTCGATTCCACCCTGACTACAAACTTACTACAGTCCCAGCGACAAGCATTCCCGACATGGAGAAAGCATACATGACCGCTAAACATGCAGGTTTAAACTACGTCTATCTTGGAAACGTGACTGGTCATGCTTCGGAAGACACTTACTGCCCGAACTGCAACGAAGCAATAATTAGGCGCAACGGCTTCGACATAACCCAGTGGAAACTCACCAGTGACATGCGATGCCCCGTCTGTGGACAAGCAATCCCTATAAAAGGTAAACTATACCGGTCCAACCTGCGCTACCCCTACTCCTTGCTCTAGAAAACTGACGAGTAAACCGGTTTTCTCGGCTTAATCATGTGGAAAGATAGTAATTCAGACTGAACGATGGAAATGCGAACCTTTGAGCGAGTGTCTATCTGGAACTGCTAGATTTAGACATAGAGTAATCCAATGCCTGCCCATTTTTGGTTTGGGTTTTCAATTATTTCCGTGTGGGGATATCTGTTTTTTATTTCGGACCAGTATCGGTCTACTTCGCTTATGCCTAAGTCGTGACCACAGATATCGTGAAATGCGACTAAGCCGCCCTTGCGTACAAGTGGGCGGTACATTTCAAAGTCTTTTTTGACTCCATCATAGGTGTGGTCGCCGTCGATGAAAAGAAAATCTAGTTTTTCACCTTTTAACGCTGCCTTTGCTTTCGAAAGGCTTGATGGATTGTGGGAATTCCCTCTTAAAAGGGTTAATTGTTGACCTGTCTGGATGAAACTGGCAAGGCGAGAAGTCTTAAAGCGGTCGTACCCGCGTTTAATCGACTGTTCACTGGGCAAATCTAGGCTGATGATTTTTGCGTCGGATGGCAGTGTCCAGCTGAACAGAAATAGTGTTCCTCCGTTGCGTGTGCCAATCTCCATCATAGACTTAACGTTTCTTTTTCGAAGCATCGAGAGCAAAGTGCCTATTTCTCTTTTAACCTGCTGAAGACTATTGCTCCAACCTAACGGTTTCAAAGGCGCGGAAACGTTGGAGATGACGCTAATTAATTCCTCAGTTTTTACGCTTCTCTGCGCCCTAAGTTTGAGCGAGGAACCGGCTGTGTGCCCAAAGAATTCATATATGAACGGGTAGTCATGCATCATGTAAATTATGATTTTTCCATACTGCACCATGATTGGCTAACTGCCCCGTCTTTCGCCTCTTGACTTGTCTTCTCGTGTTTTAGTATAAAGATTTTCCTACTTTAGGGCTAAAAAACTGCAACAGACCAATTAGAAATCGGAGATCCGGTTGTTAGAAGGACTGAAGGCGACAGAAACAAGAACAAAGAACATATAGGTCAGGTTTTGAAGCGTTTAGATAAGACATTTTATTAGGGCAGAGCCGGAGACTGCATTGTGAAAGTGCCAAACTGATGGTTAAGTACTATGCTTTGGCGGTCTGTACCAGTTACTGGAAACCAAAAGACGACTACGTAACCAAGATAATCGATGCTTTAGCAGAGAGAATTGAAAATGGGGACTTTGTGGTCATTTCTGAAAAAGCAGTCTCAACAGCCAAAGGCTGTATGATAGATGAAAAAGAGGTAAAACCCAATTTAGCAGCCAAGGGGTTGGCGCGTTTTTGGATGCGAATAGCCTGGGGCTACCCTGTTGGGGTGATGTGCCGCTTTGGGCAAAGATTGTTGAAAAGGTTGAGGAATTATCCGCTTGAATCGGGGAGCAGACACAAACAGTTGACGCTCGAACGAGCGGGTGTTTTGCAGGCGCTTATGTTTGGGTCTGAAGGCGGCATCGACGGCTCAAACCTTCCGTACTCCTACGTGTCATTGCCTTTGGAAAACGCAGCTGAAGTGGCAGATGAAATTCAGAAACAGATTCAACAAAAGTTGAACAAGAATGTCTGCGTCATTGTGGCTGACACCGACAAAACTTACAAGTTCAGAAATTTCTTTTTTACGCCAAGGCCGAAACCAATGAAGGGCATAAATTCCTTCGGAGGCGTAGCGACCTACATTGTTGGCAGGGTTTTTAAGCTGAAGAAAAGCTCTACGCCTCTAGCTGTCGCCGGATGCAGCCTTCAAGCTATCCAAGCATTAACAATTACAAACATAGCTGACAGGGCGAGAGGCCCCGGGTCAGGTGCAACAGTTTGGGATATGGCATCCCGGTTTCAAGTGGATGTCAACGCAGTAAGTTGGGAGATGCTGTCCACCATCAAACATAAGCCGCTGGTTATAGTGCGTAAGACCTCGGCGAACAAGGTTAATAGCTGGGACAAATAATGTTCTATTGGAAAACCGCGTTTTTGAGCAGTAACAGATAAAAACAAGATTTGGAGCCAACTTACGGTTACAAGGTGAAAAGTGACATGGAAGAAGCATTAAGGAAATTGGATGCTTTCTTTAATCCTCGAGCAGTTGCAGTAGTCGGCGCTACAAAAAAAATTGACAAAGCAGGATTCGTTATCTTCAAAAACTTCTCAACGAGCAAACTGCGTGGAGTCTTCAAAGGAGAACTCTATCCTGTTAACCCAAACGAAGACTCAATCCTGGGATTCAAATGCTACAAAACCCTGGGAGAGGTTCCGGGTGCAGTAGACCTACTCGTTATCATCGTTCCAGCGACGGTTGTACCAAGTGTAATGGAGGAAGCTGTAGGAAAAAAAGTCAAAGCTTGCGTTATCATCAGCGCTGGCTTCAAGGAAGTTGGGAACGTTGAACTTGAGGAGCAAGTGGTCGCTATCGCCAAGAAAGGCGGAATACGCGTCTTGGGACCTAACTGCTTAGGAGTTTACTACTCAAAGACAGGTATAGATACTCTTTTTCTTCCAGAAACGAAAACCCTTACAACTGGCGACGAAGTCGTTGCGACGCCCAGACCGATGCCTGGCAACATTGCGATGATTACCCAAAGTGGTGCCTTCGGATCCGCAGCTCTGGACTTCTTAACAGGTCGCCAAATTGGCGTAAGCAAATTCGTCAGCTTCGGCAACAAATGCGATGTAGACGAATCAGACATCCTTCACTACTTACTTTACGATAAAGAAACCCATGTAACGCTCATGTACTTGGAAGACGTTAAGAATGGGCGAAAGTTCCTGGAAATAGCCAAAAAAGTAACGCTCAAAAAACCAGTTGTCGTCATCAAAACTGGCAGGAGCTCCGCAGGCGCTCGAGCCGCCGCGTCTCACACAGGCGCTATCGCCGGCTCAGACAAAATCTATGATGCAGCATTCAAGCAGGGAGGAGTTATCAGGGCAAGAGACATGGATGAGTTTTTCGGCATGGGTAAAGCCCTTGCTATGCAGCCCCCAGCCACTGGCAGAAACATCGGGATACTCACGGATGCAGGAGGACCCGGCGTCATGACCGTGGATGAATGCGAGTCTTTAGACTTGACGGTTAACAAGTTCTCTGATGACATCCTCAAGAAGTTTCAAGAGCTTAAAGACCAAAACCTCATTCTAAAGATTTCCGCAACGTCGAACCCAGTTGACTTAACAGGCTCAGTCACCGACGACCAGTTTGTAACCTCCGCTGATCTGATGTTCCAAGACCCAGAAATCGACGGTATCATCCTGCTGGGACTTCATCACATGCCTGGACTGCGGGAAAAATACATCGACGGCATAGTCAAAATCTCCTCGAAATACCTTAAACCCATAGTGATGTGCGACATCGGCGAAACAGAAATGGCGCTCTACACACGCTCCAGATTCGACAGGCTCTGCGTGCCATCTTACTCTTCGCCAGAAGGCGCAGCACGAGCCATGAAGGCACTGGTAACCTGGGGCGAATACCTTGAAAAAAACGGCGCCGCAGATGAACGAATTGCATTCATAAAGAAATACTGCCTAATTAAACCCTAACCAAAACGCAGACTTCACTGCCATCCACCAGTTTGAGACGTTCCCGCAAATTCAAAGCGGAAACAACTTCCAATACCTCTTTTGGGTAGCCGGGTACCTTCGGCTGCACAATTCCACAATTCAAACCTTCAATATAAGCCTCGATCAAGATTCCAGTGCAGAAACCTCTCTCCGGCAGAATCTCGGATTTTTTAGCTTTTTCCAGCATTTCTTTCTGCATTGCGCTTTCTTTTGTTAAGCAAATGTTTAGCGTTCCAGCATAAGGAGCAAAACCAAGTTTTTCTATTATCTGCCGCTTAACCCACGGTAACCCGATGAATTTTCTTCCATTGCCGTTCCCAGAAAAAACAGTGCCTTTGAAGGTTATCTCACGCAAAAAATAGCCTTCATTTCAGGCTTACTTCTGCTGTTTTAGCCATATCGCTACCTGTTTCAAAACAGGGTCTGTGGATATATCGACTACTGGGATAATCATTTTCTCTTTGGTTTCAATTGTCTGCGCGTATTTCGGCATGAGCGAGTAGCCAACGAAGGTCCAAAAGACCTTGCGGTTCTCTAGCAGCTCCCTAGCAACTGCTGTTGTTGAGGCTGGAAGGGGAAAATACAGGAAGACTACGCCTTCAACCCAGTAAAGGCCTGCTAGTTTGCCACCTGCTATCACAGAGGTAAATCTTGCAATGTCTTCAGGTGTGTTGAAGAGGGTTTTCTCCATAACCACGATTTCTTTAAACGGCGAATAAGAAATGCTTACTTCAGGTACACTCATAACAACCATCTTAGCTGGCTAGTAAGTGTGTAAGCGCTTCCCTTTTAATTTTGCCATGCCCTTTAGAAAAAGTTATAGCGTAGGTGAACATTAAGCCTTCACTAACATAATACACTTGGATGGTTACCCCTCAATGCCTGAAATACGTGTAGCATTAGTCGGCGTTGGCAACAGCGCATCAGCCCTGATTCAGGGAACACAATTCTATAAGGACGCAGAAGAAAACACAACCGTCCCAGGATTAATGCATGTCAATTATGGCGGCTACCACATCCGCGACATCCACTTCGTCGCCGCGTTTGAAGTTAACAAAGACAAAATTGGCAAAGATCTCTCCGAAGCCATCTGGGTCAAACCCAATGTTTGCGAAAAATTCAGCGACGTCCCCAACTTGGGCGTTAAGGTTTCGCCGGGAATCATACTTGACGGTGCAGCACCCCACATGAGGGAAACATTCAACGTTTACGACGACGCCAAAACCACTCAGGAAAGCATCGTCAAAACTCTCAAAGACAGCAAAACCCAAGTTTTAGTGAATTACTTGCCTGTCGGCAGCCACGACGCCGTTCGATTCTACGCGCAGTGCGCCATAGACGCGGGATGCGCTTTTGTGAACTGTATGCCTGAGTTTATCGGGTCGGACAAGAGTGGGGAGTGGCCTAAGAAATTTGAGAAAGCAGGTTTGCCTGTGCTTGGGGACGATATTAAGAGTCAGGTTGGCGCTACAATTTTGCATCGCACTCTTGTGCGATTGTGTTTGGATCGGGGTACGATTGTTGATGAGACTTATCAACTTAATTTGGGCGGCGACACAGACTTCCAAAACATGACCGTGGAGAGCCGCCTTACGTCTAAGCGCATCAGCAAAACTGAAGCCGTCACAAGCCTGGTGCCCTATAACTTACCAACACGCATTGGACCCAGCGATTATGTGCCGTTCCTAAAAAACAAGAAAATCTGCTACATCTCACTTAAAACCCGAGCGTTCGGCAACCGACCCATAACCATCAGCGCAAAACTTGAAGTTGAAGACAGCCCCAACAGCGCAGGCGTAGTTATCGACCTGATAAGGGCGGCAAAAATCGCATTAGACCGCAAAATTTCGGGAACCCTGCTGAGCATGCCAAGCTATGCGTTTAAGCATCCGCCGGTTCAGGTGCCTGATTCGCAAGCGAGACAGTGGACGGAAGATTGGATAGCTGGCAAGAGAGAACGATAAGCCCTTTTTCTTTCTGTGAAACCTTTTTTAGCTTGAAGAAGAAAAAGGATATTGACTGTATTTAGAAGGTTTGAAATGCATGGTTAAAGTTGAATCTTACGAAGTGCCTGAGGGGCTCTATTTTTCGAAGGATTTTGAATGGATAAAGATCGAAGGCGACAAAATCCGCATGGGCATCACTGACTACGCGCAGAAGGCTTTAAGAGAAATCGTTTATGCTGAATTGCCCAGCGTAGGCACTGAAGTCAAGCAAGGCGAGCCTTATGGTACACTGGAATCTGTCAAAGCCGTGTCAGACCTTGTTGCCGCAGCAACCGGAACCATAGTGGAAATCAACGAAGAAGTCCAATCAAAACCTGAAATCCTCAACGAGGACCCATACGGGAAAGCCTGGTTAATCGTTGTTAAACCCTCAAACCTGCAGGCGGAGCTTGCAAACTTAATGGACTTTGACAAAGCCGTCGATTGGCACAAGTGCCAAGTTCATTCAAAATAAACTGAGGGCATCGGTATGGCAAGACGAGTAATCGTTATCGGCGCAAACGCTGCAGGCGTCGAAGCAGCTTCAGCCGCACGCAAAAAAGACCGCGCAGCCGAAATCACCCTTATAACCCAGGAAAAGACCGCTGGGTACTCACGTTGCGGATTGCCCTTCGTGATCGGCGGGCAAATCCCAAGCTTCAGTGACCTGATTGTTTACCCTGCAGCTTATTTCCAGTTGCTCAAGCTGAATCTTCGCAATGAAACAAAAGCCACAGCAATCAACACCAAAGAAAAAACCGTTACCATCCAAACTAAAGAAGGGGCAACCGAAGTTCTCCAATACGATAGTCTAGTCATTTCAACGGGCGCTGACTCATTCACTCCCCCGATCAAAGGCAGAGAAAAACCCGGTGTGCTGAGCCTCCGCGGCATTGAAGATGGCGAAAAAATCGATGCGGCAGTAAAGGCTGGCGCGAAATCCGCGATTATTATGGGTGCTGGCTTAATCGGCTTAGAACTCGGCGTCGCTTTGATCGAACGAGGGTTAAAGGTTACGGTTGTGGAAATGTTGCCTCAGATTCTGCCTCAGATGCTTGACGCGGACATGGCGCAACAGGTTGCGGCGCACCTGCAAGAGAAAGGCATGACTATTCTCTTGAGTAAACCCGTTGAGGAATTCGTTGGCGAAAGCAAAGTTACAGCTATTATGGCTGGAGGAGAAAAAATCGAAGCCGACCTATTTGTCAGCTCCTTCGGTGTGAGAGCCAACACTAAACTCGCCGCCGACGCAGGCATTCCTTTGGGCGAAACCCGAGCGATCAAAACGAATGGGCGCATGGAAACAGACGTTAAAGACGTGTACGCTGTAGGTGACTGTGCTGAAGCCCCAAACATCATAACACACAGATCAACCTGCGCTCAACTCGGCACGAT
>JBEKVK010000069.1:0-7172 GCA_049514075.1 Bathyarchaeia archaeon
TGGCTTGAAACCAAAACAAGCTCCATTCTATCGCCGGTGCATGCTCAAGCTAAAAGGCTAAGGGACGACATGAAGCTGTCGGTCCAAGGCATCGACGAAATGAGCAAGATGCTTTTGGATAACAGCACAAAAGAAATTGAAAAAAGGAACATGAAAGTTTACAATCGAGCCCGAGCCTTAAACAAGCTCGCGCATTTATTTGTTGATCGCCTCAAGAAGCTTGAGGCACCGGAAGAAATCTCCTATGACACGCTAAACAGGTATGCTCAGGAAATCCAAAAAATCTTCATCGTAATGGACATAGACATCAAAAATTGGTTCCCTAGAATTTCCCCCTTCTTCATAATGGACAGAAGAAGATTCTTAGCGGTGTACGAGAAAGCCAAACAAACCCACACATTCCTCACCGACTTCCTCACAAAAGAATACGTGAAAACAAAAACTTTAGAGGAAACCTTCAACATGCTAAGAGAGCTCCAAGACGTGCAGAAGCAGCAGGGAACGATAGGGGAAGAAAAAGACCAAATCAAAAATGAACGTTTGCCCATCGAAAAAGAAATATCTGGTTTGGAGCAGAAAATTGACGAGCTAAAAACAAAGGGGCCCGTCAACGATCTAAACACAGTGAACATTGAAATATGCAATTTAACCAACGAATTGAAAAACTTGCTACGGCATCTGCAGAAGCCATTCATAAAAATGCAGGCGCTAGCCACTAGCGGCGGTGGTGGAGGAGTAACTCCCGACGAGCTAACCCGAATCAACTTATACTTAGAGAATCCTTTTGAAGGGTTACTAACTGAGCAGAGTGGGTACCCCGAGTTTAGAGAGATTTTGGAGAAGCTTCAACGGTTTTTAGAGGAGGACAAGTTAAAACTTAAAGATGAGAAGTCGCGGAAAGCCGAGCAGTCAATAAGCGAAATAGTAAAAAACAACTCACTCAGCCAGATTCAACTCAAATGCGTAGAAATGGCAAAAACAAGAGAGCACCTGTTGGCTTCTCCATTGATGGATGAAACAAAACGCAACCTTACTTTGTGCCAACAGCAGCTTGACCAGCTTAAAACTCGGAAAACAAGCATTGAAACCCACGAGGCCGTCAAAGAAAACGCGTACCATGAAGCAATCGACAAAATCAACAACCTCAAACGCACGATAGAGAAGAACATTTTTAGTTCTATAAACATAAAAGTCCAAATCCAATGATTCTGACCTGTGGATCCCTTGGATTTATCTAAAATAGTCAGAGAAGCCCAAACTATTCAAAGCAAATCATTCATGGATACACTTGACAAAGCCACGCTTCTGCTGCAGAACGAAAACGGCAAAGTTGGCAACCAAAAAATAGAAGATCGCCTTGTCACACTTGAGCCAACTGGGGAAGCTCTTGTCGTAGGAGACTTGCACGGCGACCTCGAGAGCCTCTCCTTGATACTTCGAGAAAGCCAATTCGTGCAAAAAATGGAGAAAACCAAGTACGCAACTTTGATTTTTCTTGGGGACTACGGCGATAGAGGAGAAAAACCAGCCGAAGTCTACTACTTGATTCTTAGGTTGAAGCTTGCCTTCCCAAAACAAGTTATCTTAATTAGGGGGAACCATGAGGGCCCTGAGGATTTGAAGGCTTCCCCGCATGATTTGCCTGAGCGATTCCATGATAAGTTCGGCGAAGACTCGTTGCAGGTCTATAAAAAAACCAGTGCTTTGTGGGCTTGTCTGTACAATGGTCTGTTTGTTGAGGAACGTTTTTTGATGGTTCACGGCGGCGTCTCCCCCGAAGTCAGAAACCTACAAGACATCGGTCAAGCTAAAGAGGGTCACAACGAGGGGTTGCTGGAGGACTTGCTGTGGAGCGACCCTGCGGAAGGGATGCGCGGGGTTTCTCTTTCGCCAAGAGGCGCGGGAAGACTCTTCGGCGAAGACGTCACAGAACAAGTGCTAGAAAGATTGAAAGCACAAATTCTGATAAGGGGTCACGAGACTAGCAGTACGGGCTTCAAAATCAGTCACGGTGGCAAGATTTTAACCCTTTTTTCAAGGAAAGGGGCACCTTACTTCAACCGGTACGGAGCGTACTTGCAGGTTCCTCTTTCGCAGAAATTCGAAAACGCAAACCGGCTTGTACCGTTCATACACAAATTTTAACGTGCTCTCATGGGGTCAAAATGCTTAATTGTTTCACCGATAACTTTACTAAAATACGGCTAATCGCTTCTTTATTTCAACCCGGTTAGTTGCAGGATCCATACGAGCTTAGGTGAAGCAAGAGGTTTAACGAGTGCAGACCGAAAACGCGATCGAAACGATCAACCTGATAAAGAAATTTAAGTCGACAGTTCCGAACGGAAACGGCTTTCTTAGGCGCAAGACAATTACCGTGAACGCTGTTGATGGTATCAACCTCACTGTCAAGAAAGGCGAGCTATTTGGGCTACTCGGTCCCAACGGAGCAGGAAAAACCACCCTCGTTAAAATGCTATGTACTCTTCTTCCTCCTGACGGGGGAACTGCTCTGATTAACGGCTTTGATATCGTGAAGCAGCAGATGCAGGTTAAACGTTCTTTGGGCACCCTTTTCAGTGTTGGGGAACGTGGGTTCTTTTGGCGGCTTAACGGGTACCGAAACCTGGAATTTTTCGCCGCAATCTATAATGTGCCGCGGCAGAAGCGGAATGAAAGGATTTTGGAAGTGCTCAAGCTGGTGGGTTTAGAAAACAACACGTATATGACCTTCCAGAAATACTCAGGGGGCATGAAGCGCAAACTTGCCCTAGCAAGAACATTGCTTCCCGACCCGCCGATAATCATGCTTGACGAACCCACAACAGGACTGGATGCGATTTCTTCAAGAACCATCCGCGATTTCGTTCAAACAACCGTTCGGGAAACAGGCAAAACAGTACTGTACACGACCCATTACATTGAGGAAGCTGCACAAATCTGCACCAAAATCGGTATCCTCAAACAGGGGAAAATAGTAGCCTACGATAGTCCTGAGGCTTTGAAAGCTAAAATAAAGAAAGACGAGCAAATTGAACTTGTGGTCGAAGGAATCGAGCAGACTCAAATTGAAAGGATGCGAATGTTACCTGGCGTGATAGAAGTCACAGAGAAGAATGATCAGCCTCTGATGGCTGGTCAACGAGGAATTCACATTGAACTTCAAAGTGTCGATCAGTTACCGCTAATTTTCGATTTCCTCTTTGAGCAAAAAATCAAGCTTGTAAACTTTAAACGAGAAGAGCCAACGCTGGAAGATGCATTTATCGAACTAACTAGGAAGACGTGAACATAGATGGCCGTGCTCAATGAACTCGAAAAAATCTGGTACTTCATGAAACGCGACATAGTTAGCTTTTCCACCTATAAAACAAACATCTTCGTTCTTCTACTCACAGCGGTCTTCGGAGCCCTTTCCTTTGCGTTTGTGGGGCAGAGCTCAATCAACCAATCCGTCACAAACGCGTACGGCACAAACTACACCACTTATTTGATTATCGGGTTAGCATTCAACACTTACCTTGGGCAGGCTCTGACGCTGGTGCAGAAAACCATCAACCCCTGGGCTCTTGAAGAAGTCTTAGTCTCGCCTACTGGCTTAGCCACTTTCATTATAGGCAGCTCCATTTGGGGTTTTATATGGAGCACCGCGGTTGTAGCAATTTACCTTCTTCTTGGCGTGTACGCCTTCGGAATAATATTGACCGTCAACATTGTAGGAACCCTAATAGTGCTTGCTTTAGGCATAGGAACATTCATCGGCTTCAGCATGATCGGTTCAGGAATACTGATCTTGACCAAACAAGGCGACCCAATAACTGCGTTGATTACCATCGCTACAAGCCTCTTCGGTAACGTGCTTTTTCCACCCTCAGTTCTGCCACCGCTACTTCAAATAATCGCGTATGTGACTCCGCCTTACTACTTCTTCACTTGCATCCGCCATGTGCTGCTCGGCTGGACAATCCAAATGATTCTGCCAGACCTGCTTATCTTGACCCTAATGTGTGCAATCATTGTACCTGTCGGATATGTAGTCTATTCAGTGTGCCTGAAAACGGCGAGGAAAAACGGAACCCTCTCGTGGTTTTAAAATTTCCCAGCTTCTGAATTGAAAACTTTTACTTGGTTTTTCCAAGAAGGATTTTCTGGAGGTTAACCTCGAAGGCGGCTATTGGGTTTTCCAGCTTCCATGCTTCAAGAACAAGCGGGTTGACTTCGCCGACAAAGCCTACGTCAACGTCTCCGACCCTTGCTTTTCCAACTCTGCCTTCTATAAAGCTTGGATGAGCGGTTTCAATTATTTGCAATTCAACCCCAAGATTTCTGAAGAAAGCATCTAAAGCTGACTTTGCCTCGGTAAAGTTGGCGTTCGCATGCGTGGTGGCTGCGCAGACCCATTCCTCATCCCTTGTTTTTGTTTCCGCTGATTCGTCGGGCAGAGTTACTTTTCCAAGTTCGAATATTTTTTGTGGGAACTCGACGGATTGGTTGTTGCTGAGGAACTCCATGAGGCTTGGTAGGAGCCAGCTGCGCAAGCAGGTCATGGTTGCTACTTTTGGGTTAGAGAGTTCAACGTGTTGGGATGGCTCGGCGTTCATTTTTGCAAACATATTTTCCTCGTTTGTTAAGGTGTAAGTCAATATTTCCTGGTAGCCTAAGCCAACCATGAGTTCCCGTGCGATGTTGATGGATTGCTGTGCAGGCTTCGCTTTGCCCGTTGTTGGCATTTCACGCCATACGCACTCGATGTTGTTGTAACCGTACGCAACTGCGACATCCTCAATAAGGTCAACTTGATGCATAACGTCTACGCGGTAAAACGGAACCTCAACCTCAATGGAACAATTATCCACTTTGCAGATGCCTAAACCCGCTGTTAAAAGCAGTTTGCAGATTTCTTTGGCTGAAAGATTCAACCCGAGGATCCTGTTGGTATACTCAACGTTTAATGGCATGGTTCGGCTGCTAAAGTCGGGTGTGAGAACGTCCATTTTTACGTCGCCTGAGGCGGCTTGATAATGGATTGTGGCTGAGTAGGCTTTTCCGCCGTGATCAATCAATGCTGCAGTTACCAGATTCAACGTGTTGACGACGGTTCTGTTTTGTGTTCCTGTAACTTCGACAAGGAGATTGCGGGATTCCTCTGTGATTTTTCCTAGATCGTTCGAGTTGATGATCGGGGGGAAAGACAGGATTTTTCCTTCTGAATCAAAAAGCATTGGATACAGAGGGTTCTTCTTGACAATGTGCCCGTACTCGATGCCTTTAGGATGGAGATCCAAAATCTCGTCCAAACTCATTTTTTTGGAGAATCCCAACGGGACAAAGCTGACGTCACGTGGCTTTACGGCGCAGTACTCTATGGGCGGTGTGATTAAGTGGAAGTTGTATATGCCGATAGATGTCTTCTGGCGGTTTCTTCCAGAGGTCTTGTCCAGCTTATCCTGCAGATGCATCAGCCCTCGGATTACAGGGTCGGTTAGCTGAACGCCTTTTACGACAGCACAGGCAATGAATGGGCGTATGTTAAAGAGTTTAGAGTCTACGTTCACTTCTACCGCAGTTTTCTCCGCAAAGTAGCGTCTGGACCCTTTTTCTAAACCAAGATAGCAGCGCAACCCCCTAGCTAATCCTTCCGCGCTCCAGAGGTCAGGTCGGTTGGTATCCTTCATTTCGATGCTGACGATGCCTTCCTGCTCGTTGAAAAGCTTAACTTCGCCTTTAACGTTCGCGAGAATCTCGTCGAGCTTCTCCATATCCGAATTCAGATTCAACCCAAGAAGGCGCTCAAGTTCCTGATATTCAACATCGATTGTCGGCATCTAAGTTACCTCTTTGCGTCTCAGCCAATCAAGGTCTTGGCTGAAAATCATCCTAATATCCTCAAGCCCTGCCCGCATCATAAACAGACGGTCGACGCCTAAGCCCCATGCGATGACAGGTTCCTTAACGCCGAGTGGCAACGTGACTTCTGGGCGGAAAATGCCGCTGCCTCCAAATTCAACCCAGCCGTAACCTTCCCTATAAGCACTGAGTTCAACGCTGGGTTCAGTAAACGGGAAATAATCAGGTTTGAAGCGGACTTTGTCAGCTCCAGCTATTTCTATAGCGAACTTGCCCAAAACGCCAAGCAAATCCTTTAGCGTTAGGTTTTCGTCTACAATTATACCTTCCACCTGGTTAAATTCGGACAAATGTGTTCTATCTATAAGTTCCGGGCGGTAGACCCGTGCTATACTGAAGTGTTTACTGGGAACCTGAAACTTTTTTGCTTCAAGCGTTCGCGCACTAAGGCAAGTACCATGACCGCGAAGAACAAGTCTTTGTGCGTTTAGAAGCGAGTATTTGTATCCCCATCCTGTAGAACCCGTTGTCCATCCGTTCTCATGCGTCTCCTTCACATGCCCAACAGCTTCTGCGTGCTGGCTTATGTCGCCGAAAGCTGGGTCTTTAACGTAGTAAATGTCGCTTTCTTCTCTTGCCGGGTGATCTTGCGGTACAAAGAGTGCGTCGAAGTTGAAGAAGCTCGTTTCAACAGCAGTGCCCGTCATTTCCTGAAAGCCCAACTGCACAAGTTTAGTACGTACTTCGTCGAGGAATTGCAAGTATGGGTGCTTTTTGCCAGGCCAAGTTTTAGCTACTGGCGCGGCTATATTGTATTTTTGAAGCTTTGACGTGTGCCATTTACCTGTGATTATGAGCTCAGGCGTCAACTGGGTGATTTCTTGGACTGTGGGTTTAGCTTCAGCGACTGCAGCTTTGCCCTCCGGCGTAATTTGCAGAGAGCGGCTCGTTTTAGGCTCTATCAAGAGTACTTTGCGTTTCTTAAGCTGCTCAGCAGCTTCCTTCAAATCATTATCTTTTATGTATTCAAACCCAATTTGTTTTTTTTCCGCCAAGAGAGCGAAAAGCATCTCATCTGCTCCGTCAGGAATAAACGCTTGATGAAGAAAGTTTTCAGCAATACGCAACGTGTTGTCGCTTGAAGTGTAAAGCACCCATTTTTTCCTTATCGCCCAGCCCAATGCGATTTGGATAAACTGGGGCTCGATGCCCGCTCGCTCCGTCGCCTTTTTAAGGTCTGCTGAACCACCAAGATCTGCCACGGCACGGATTAGCTTGCGTTCAGGCAACCCGCTTTTGGCGTAAATTTCTCCTTCCGCGGTTAA
>JBEKVK010000070.1:0-8715 GCA_049514075.1 Bathyarchaeia archaeon
CAACTAAAATGCGCTTGCCATCTTCTGCACAGGGTTTCTCATAAGCGCGCTTCAACAAAATGGGCACACTGTTTTCCTCTTTTTTGGTGCTTAAAACTTGAAATTTATTAAGTTCCAGTTAGGATACCGATTACTTTCATCCGTTCAATAGCCTCTTCACCGTGAGGAGCAATCTCTAGGGCCATTGTCAAATCTTGACCCGCCTCATGCCCCAAATGATCACCGTCCAACCACTGAAGAGAGTCCGTTACATCATACACTTTGCCTTTGTACCCTATGTATGCAGGATGGCCGTTTTTTCCGTTAAATTTGCTGAGGTCATCCATGCTGAATGTCTGCTGCTTCTCCAAAATCTTAGCTCCTTTAATGTATCCTGACTAAAAGTCAAACTTCCTAGTCACGGCTAGATGGTATAACTCTTGCGGTTGCAGGTTCACTTTCAAGAACGCTTAGCCAGTAAAATTGTCGGGCTTAATTGCTATCCTTTAGCCTGAAGTGTTTCCTCGGCTTTTTGCGCCCATTTTGCATCCTTCCAAATCGCTCTCCCTACGGCTACCAAGTCAACTTTTCCGTCGCGAACAAGGCTATCGGCGAATTTGGCGTCTCGAATCCCGCCTACACCGATAACAGGAACCTTAACAGCCTTCTTAATCTGAGTTGCTTGAGGAACAAAATAGCCAACAACCCGCCTAAGCTGCTTTGGCTCACTCCCACACATTCCTCCCGACACGTCAATAATATCAACCCCTGCTTGCTCCAGCTGAAATGCAAAAGATATTGAGTCCTCAATTTGGATTCCGTTAGGTGCCAAGTCATCCGCTCCCAACCTGTAGAGCAGAACCTTGCCATTGAGGCGTTCACGAACCCTCTTGACGACTAACAATGGAAAACGCATTCTGTTCTCTAACGAGCCGCCGAACTCATCCACTCGGCCGTTAATCAATGGTGAGAAGAACTGGTTAAGCAGATAACCGTGAGCTCCATGAATCTCAACGCCATCGAAGCCCGCTTTAACTGCCCGTTCAGCGGCAGCTGCAAACTCTTCAGCGATGGCATCCAACTCGTTTGCTTCTAAGCCTCTGGTTTTACCTCGCGCAGAAGGACCCGCAGGTTGAGCACCTATAACTTTTTTGTTAGCAACTCCGCCTGCATGGGTAATCTGGAGTACAGCCGGGGCACCAACATAATGAATCGACATGGCAAGCTTCTCGAGCCCTTTTATGAGCGAGTCATCGTAGATTCCGAGCTGTTTTGGCCCAATCTTTCCGAACCGTGAAATATACGAGTGCTCAACAATTGGCAAACCTACGCCACTGACGCGCCTCACATAGAAGCTAATCAGCCTAGTCGTCACTTCACCTTCAAAAGAAGCCCGACCCGACTGCATCGGAGCCATAACAATACGATTCCTCAAAGTCAAGCTCTTAACGTTCAGAGGTTTAAGAAGATTCATGACTTGACACCGATGCCATAATGCCTAATTTGGACTATAAGAACTTAATCTGAAAGATTTCTAAGAGGTCAATAACATAAATTTCGAAAAAGTGTTTAAATAGGATTTAATTTGCGGGCAGCCTTTTGGCTGAGGCGGAAATTTCTTGGGCTAACCCCATCCACGGGGTAACCATCAATAATGTGGCGAAAGTTTTGTCTTGGTGGCTGTGCCGTGAAAAATTTCCTCAAATTTAGATTTTCCAAGCTAAAGGCATTTTTAACTGTTGGAAATTGGTCGAGCAGATTGATAATCCCGTTCAGTGTGATGGTTGAAACTTGATTGAAATAAGATATAGATATTAGGCTGAGCCAGCACCTTATAGTCCTCTTTAAGTGTTGGTTTTATGGATTGTAGACTGCAAGTCTTCAAGCTTGACGTACCCCGCGAACTTCGTTTGTATGTTGCCCGCCAAAGTTGATCAGGGAAAAGGGAAAATCGCAAATGTGTTTGGAACACTTTTTGGCGACAGAAGCCTAGAATTCGCTATTGGATTGTTAACTGCTGCACTCAAAAGCGAGGGTGATGCAGAGGTTAAGTCGGAGATAGAGCGAAGACTTAAACTTCTTGATCCAAAGCAAGCTGGATTGGTCGAATGCAGTTTATGTAAGAAGACGTTCCGACCTTCTAAAACAAGAAAGTACAAACAGCACTTTTGTCGGGAATGTTTTCGGAAAAGATTTGCTGTTAGGTGAAAATTCCTAAATGGCTTGAATTAGCCTTGTTAGTATTGACTCAAAAATAGGTTTTGGTTGATTTATTCATGAAAATAGTGAAAGGTTGGAAGCGAATAAGTAACAAAGGCGGGTTCGTAAACGAGATTACGGGGCAAACCTTGATTATCGCAAAGCAAGAGTTTGGGCAGCATTATCACGTATTGCTTTTTCGGCAAGAGCGAACCGAGAATGTTGAAGGAAATAAAATATCCCCAGAGTATTCCAGCGAAGATAAAGCTGAAGTTTTTGCAATGGATTGGATGAAGAAGAATCCGAATGGAACAATTACATAATAGAAAAAGACTTTTGTTTTAGCTTAAATTTTCTGAAAGACCCTGCTGTTAAAAAAGCTGAAGGGCTTAGGTTTCTTTCTTTTTGATGGTATCTACGTAGTTTTTCTTGCTTGTTTTCTTTCTCATTGTGCAATTGAGTCGAACGGATGATTTACATCTACGACAGTTTTTAACTAGACCTGCTCTTAACATACACATATTGTTTTACCTCTTTTGATTTTGATTTTTAGAAAAGAATCAATTATACGATCAGTGCCAATCCAACAGGATAAGAGAAACTCTTCATCCACTCAAACCCTTCCCCCACTAATAAATATTCGATAAAATAGGGAAGTTTTGCACCCAGAAAACGTGTTAATTCCCATTTTTTTAGGAAAACCGCGAAAACGAAATATTTCGTGATTTTAAGCTGAAAAAGGTTTTTTTCGGGCGCATAGTCTAATATAGGTCTTAGCATCATTAATAAGCTATTAGAATTCTTTAGAGGAAGAGTTGAACCAAGCAGACTTCTTTTTCTCCGGATTATTCTGATTATGTTTGGCTTTGCGCCAAATTTGGGTATGAAAAATGGGCAAAAGAAAAATTACAAATGAAGGCAACCTGGATAGCATGGTTTTGCCTTCCGCGAATGATGTGTTGGGCTTGGCAGTAAAAATGTTGGGTGCCGATAGAATCATGGTAAAATGTCAAGATGGACAAGAACGATTATGCAGGATCAGAGGTAAACTGAAAAGGCGTGTTTGGATACGCGAAGGCGACATTGTTTTGGTTTCTCCCTGGGATTTCCAAAGTGAAAGCAGGGGAGACATTTTTTGGCGATACAGAAAGAACCAGTCAGACTGGCTCAGAAATCACAATTATCTTACGATGTGAGAGGGCTGCAAGATTATCTTGAAATGTACTGAATGTGGAAACACATTCCAAAGAGAACGTCTGGTTAATGGCGAAGTGCTTACCTGCCCCGTATGCGATGCTAACTACAAAGCTGTTATCAAAGATGGAAAATTGCGCTTGGAAGATTTGGTCTTTGAAGAACAAGACCTTGGCGAACTGTAACAAAGCTGAATAGAGGTGAATAAAATGGGTATGGAAAATAAAACAAATTTCATAATTGCTGTTAACGGCTACAAAATTGTGAAGAAAGAGAAAAACGCCGACTTTACCGACGTCACGGCGTCAGACAATTGGAACAAGAAAGTTCTTTTGCGAATGATTGAGCCGTCAAATGACCAATGTATAGTCATGAATGACGTCAAAAGCATGGCAGAGTTAATAAAACGTGATAGCTACGACTCTGCATTCTTAATAAGCAAAAAGTTTACAGATAACGCTGTTAGCGAAATGGAGAAACAAAAAATCCAGCACGTCTCAGACGATTATATGCCTCCTTTTGAAATTGAAAAACTATACTCCGCAATTGTTGACTACGCAAATGGCCAGTGTCAGAGAAAGTGCGGAAAAGACTCCATAATAACCTCTGACTGCACGGAAAAGAAGACTGCTGACCTCTGCAAAATTAGAGCTCTTGCGAACAACGCGAAATGCCACTTTGAACAGCAACTAGTGGGCTTGCTGAAAAACGATCTTAAGATTGCATTGGCGTTAAGTAAACCATAATTCCCTGATTTTTTGTGTTTTCTATCTGTTATTTGGTATTTCTAAGCAAAGGTTTAATTCTGTTGTGTTTCAATATTTCCACGTTAATTAGTCCGCTAAATTCTTAGCCAAAGATTAACAGGACTGACAACTAATGTCTGAACGTGCCTCAACTGAAATAAAATGTAGTGATTGCGGCAAAACCGCCACTGTACCCTTCAAGCCGACAGCAGGAAAACCAGTTTACTGCCGAGAATGCTTAAGCAAACATAGAACCCCACGAAACGAAACAGGACCACGAATGGAAACTAGAACCCAAGCTCCTGAAAACGAAAAACAGGCTTGGTCTAGACGACGAGAAAGTTGGAAATAGAGATTTACCCTATTAATTCAACGGTTGTACCTATCGCTTGGCCTGGGACTGGTCGCGAAAACTTTACTCTGACCATACCGTTTCTTCCGTGCATTCCGACGACTTTCCCAGTGTGTGCTTTTTTGCCGATACCCCAAATTACCTTCTGTCCGATGAGTTTTCCGGCAGCGGACGCAGAATCTATGTTCTTGAATTCGATTAAACATTCTTTAGTTTGCTGAGCGCTTTCTCCAAGCCGATAATTAGTTATTCTACCTATAATCTTCTGTGACAAAATATTCACCTTAAGTACCCCTCTGTAAGGAATGGAAGCATTTAAATGTGCCCGATTCATTGAAGCGAAAAATTTGTTCCTCAATAAGCAAAAAAAACAAGTTTAAGGGAAGATGGCAACCGGTTATAGGTTCAGCCATCAACTGAGGAGATCTAAAAGTAAGATTTCGGGTCAATGGAACGAAGGGGATGATTAGAAATGATGAAATTCCCAACTTCCAATTGCAGACTAAGTTCCTTTTGCGCTGCAAAATCCGCCAGCAACTTGTACAGGTCGGCGCCCAATGTTTTTCTTTCTACAAATAAAACAAAGCCGTCTTCTGCAGTATCAAGCATTTTAACATTTATTCCACAGCTGGCTTGGATTTCTCCTTTAAACTTCATTGCGTTAGATAAATTCAATATTGACTCATCTAGCCAAGACACGTTTTAGATGCACTTACGTAGTCTAATAACTAATTGAATCTTTCGTTATGTTCTTTTGCAAATTTTCAAAATATAATGTTATATACCATGATTAATACTGTAGTTCCTGTGTCAGAACATAAACTTGAATGGCCTGAACCCGGCGACCTCGTCATTGCAACCATAGAAAGCGTTATGGATTATGGAGCATACGCTAACTTGGATGAATATGAGAAAAGAGGTTTCCTTCATATTTCTGAAATCTCAAGCGCACGAGTAAGAAACGTTCGTGATTTTGTTCGAGAAAAACAGAAAATGGTGCTGAAAGTTGTCCGCGTGAACCTTGAAAAAGGACACATTGACTTGTCTCTTAGGCGTGTTACAAAACGCGAAAGAATCGAGAAAGTGAAGGTTTGGAAGAAAGAACGCAAAGGCGAAGTACTTTTGCGTGCGGTTGCTGAAAAAGTAGGTTTGCCGTCCGAAGAGGTCTACGAAAAAGCAGGCAAAATTCTTGATGAAAGAGACGGTTTGTATGAGGGCTTCGAAGAAGTGCTCAAAGAGGGCACGGAAGCGCTAACTAAACTTGGAATCCCTGAAGACATCGCTAAGGCTTTTGCTCAGGTTGCGGAGGAACGAATACACATCAAACTGGTGAAAGTTAGGGGTGTATTGGAAGTTCGTTGCATGAAGCCCAACGGCGTAGGATGCATCAAGGACGCGTTCCTAAGTACAAAGAAAGCGCTGAAGGCAAAAGATGCTAAAGTCGAGTTTTATGTTATTGCCGCTCCCAAATACAGCGTTGAGGTTTCAGCTGATAATTGGAAGCGGGCTGAAGATCTTCTTGATGAAGTGAGCCAAACCATAGTGACAAAGATCACTGAAGCAGGCGGACATGGCTCCTTTAAACGAGAAAAATAATGGTGTAAGCATGAGAGATCAAAGCGACAAGATTTTTTGGGGAAAGATTGAAAAGATCGGCAAAGGCACCCGAGCAAGTTACGATCCTGTGAAGAAAACAATCACTTTCTGCTTCCAAAGAAGCCTAGAAACTTCAAGTGAACAGTTGAGGAAACTTCGGGAAGCCCTGATGCGTGAACTAAAAGATTTGGGTTACGCTAGCCGGATGAAGTACAATGGGGAAGTTGTCGTTGACAATGTTGAACCGGAAAATGTAACTCTAGTCACAGAAAACCACAAACTCAAGATCCATTTGAACCCGAAGCAGTTACCGGAAAAACAAGACGAAACCTCAGAAAAAACAACTTGAGTTTTTATTTGACGAGGACGACCTTTTCTGGTCGTTTTTCAACAGATTTTTCAATTTAGGTTCTTTCCACTTCGCTCTTTTTTCAATTAACCTTTTTGGCGCTTGGTTCTGTTGAAAAATCTTTTAAGCTAAGCCGCAGTATTACAAGTTGATATTATGCCATCTTTGAAAAAGAAGAATGCTGCAAAAAAGGCAAAGCATGAAGCTAAAACGGGCAAGTAAGTCTTAGAACCAAATTTGCTCTTTTCCGTGCGCATATCAAAATGAAGCATCAACTTAGCTCTGCTATTGCCAAATTATTAAATTCATCAACCCTTTTTTTTGAATTCTTCACCGAGACCCTGGTTTGAAAATGAAAAACTTAAAAGAACAACCCAAAATTATTTCACGCATCATAAGGAGCTTAAACTACCCGGCCTTTCAAACCGCAAATCCTTTTTTAGCCTGAGTCATTGGAAATTCGATCTTGAATTGTGTACCTTTTCCGAGCTCACTTTCAACAGTCACTTTGCCGTCTAATGCTTCAGTGAGCTTCTTTACTATGGCTAATCCGAGACCTTGACCTTTCGATTTGGTAGTGAAAAGGGGTTTGAAAAGCTTGTCTTTCACATCGTCAGGTATACCTTGGCCTGTGTCGACAACCGTTACCATTACCCTCTTGGCGTTACAGGTTGCTGTTATGATTATTTTTCCACCGCTAGGCATTGCTTGCGCGGCATTTGACGTCAAATTTGTAAGTATCCTTGTCAAAAATAACGGGTCGCTGTTGATTTTTGGGAAATCAGGTCTTATGTTGACTAAAACAGTTATGTTCTCTGGAATACTCATTGCTGACAAAACTTTTTGGACAGTTTTTTGAATATCTACCTCTTGCAGTTGAGGTTTCGCTGCTTTAGCAAAGTCTTGCAGATCGAGCACAATCTTGTTAACGTAGAGTAACTGTTCCTCAATGTAGCCGATACTTTCATTTATTTCTTTTTTCTCAGAGGTTTCAGGCAGCGATCCAAGGCTCTTTTTGGCTAAATATAGTTCGCCTGTGATCGATTGAAGCGGATTACGAATGTCGTGTCCAACCATACCTGCTGTTTCACCAATGGCTGCAAGACGTTCAGAATCCCGGAGCTTTTGAGTTCGTTCTTCAACTAACGCCTCTAAATGTTCAGAGTATGTCTTTAACTGTTTTCCATTTTCTTCTAGCATTTCAAGCATTTTGCTGTTGGCTAAGGCAACCGATGCAATTTCTCCGAAAGCCGTTGCCATTTCAGCGTCACGTTTCGTGAAGCCACCGGGTTTGTTTGCCAATCCAATAACGCCTACTGTTCTCTTTTCAATCGTCAATGGTGCAAACATTACGTTCTGGAGTAGTACGTGACCATCGGGTGAGAATTTTTGCCATTCACTTTTTGGAAAATCATTTTCAATGGCTACTTTCCCTGAACTGTACACTTCGCCGCGGAGTCCTCGAATAGGCATAGGAAGCGATGGATCAACCGTGCAGGGAAGCCCTCCTGAATCCAAGAATAGGACTTCGTTTTCTTTCCCGGTGTCACTTAAAAGGGCAACGTAGCCTGCGGTTGCTCCGATTAATTCTTTGCAAGCGTCAAATATCGCTCGTGCTGAATCGGGAAATTCTTGATGCTGCAAAACTGCTCTAGACCCCTTCAATAAAGCAGAAATCTCAGATTGGCGAAGCTGTGATTCTTCGAGCGAAATAGATAATTCCTGCTCAATTTTCTTGCGCTCCGTAATGTCACGGTTGCTGGCGCGGCGACCTGTCCATTTGCCGTTATCGTCAAAGACAGCTTTACATGTATGCGAAATCCAACGTGTCTCTCCATCGAAAGTTGTGATCCTAAAATCAACGGCGTGCAATTCTTCTGAGCTTACCAAATCAAAATGTTGGCCTACAATTGATTTATCCTCAGGGTAGACGATTTTGGTTAGAAGTTTGGGATCTTTTAGAAACTCATTAACATCATAGCCGGTGATCCTTTTACATGAAGGCGAAACGTAAATCAGGTTTCCGCCAGGTCCGATCCAGTACTCCCAATTATATGCGAAGTCAGCAACTGTTCGGAACTTGACCTCGCTTTCCCGAAGGGCTTCTTCTGCCATGGACTTTGACAAAGCCGATGCCAAACGGTCAGCCACTCTTTCCCACATTTGAATCGTTTCGAGGGTAAACATGTTTTTTCGTTTGTCATTTAGTTGAAGCAGCCCCAGCCGAGTATCTCCAATGCGCAAAGCAATCAAAGCCAACGACTCATATCCTTCGCTGTTGCAACGGTTGCGTGTTGTTC
>JBEKVK010000071.1:0-7024 GCA_049514075.1 Bathyarchaeia archaeon
TCTGTTCGCAAATATGACGAACCATTAAAGACTGGCAGGCTACACTACGCTGTAGGTGACAGAGTAATCACCTCATTCATGAATGAACAGGGCATAATCAAAGAAGTAACGCTATTACAGACGGTTGTCCAATTGAATTCTGGAAAAGAAATAACCTTCCTAAATAACAGCGTCCTCTCAGGCTCAGTATCCATAGCTAAAATAACCGATGGGTTAAACCAAACAAAAGAAAAAAATAGTGCAGTCTTAAAATAGAAAGCGCAAGATAAACCAAACGGAATTGCTGAACGACAATTAGCGAATTATTACCATTTTTAACCATTTTCGGGATAAGGCAGGCCGCTACCGTGCATGGGTTAAGTCCGGTACGGCCCACCAAATTCACTTGCTCCAAATTAGGTCAGCTGCTAAGTCTCAAATGGACTTTTTGCTTCTTGAATATGCTTTTGAAACGTGTAGTAAATTGATCTGAGTTTATCTGGGCTGGAAGCAGTACGTAGATCAATTCGTCCATGAACATCAGCCGAGAAACTGAGTTTTCTTAAAGTCATGGTATCCGCATATACAAGTTTTGAATGAATAAATTATCTTTACCGCTCTACCAGCAATGGCAGACCTAATTGGATTGCAATCGACCCGAGCTTAACGCTTATTACCTTGAAAAAGAATAATAGTTATTGGATTTTTATGCATAGAAAACGTGTTTTTGCGCTTGCAGCCTTCTTTCTGATCATAGCTTTGACAATACCTCCAGCCATCGTAGTTTTATCGGCGAATAACTCAATTTATAAATACATAATTCCAGGAACCAACCCAACCCAAGGATCGCCTACTGTACAAATTAATCTCACAAACCAAGAACGACAAAGCTTCCAAACAGCAGTTATCATCGCAGCCATAATCGAAGTCATCTTCCTTGCCTTGTTTATCGTTGCCATTTACTATGGCTTCAACCACACGCACCCGGAACATTAAAATCAAGCTTGTATTAGGAAACCGCTTTTTGGACTGAACAAAATCAAATGGGACCCCCGCATGAGCTTCCAGATTTGCCCAGAAAAAATGACTGCTATCGCTGTTGTGGCTGCACAACCACAAATTTTTAAAAGCAGTTAACGCTCAATGCCTTTAGCACAGCCCTACTGTTTTTGGGAGGTGTAATTTATGCCTGAAACATCTATTAACATAACTGAGAAACTGCAGAAGATAGGTCAAACTGCCCAAGACTACAAAGATGCCCTTGTAAATCAATTCAAAGACATGGAAGTCGAAGTGAAAGACTGGAATTTCGCTGTGGGAAAAAGTGACAAAGAGTACACTGTCGAAGTTAACGTTAAGCTCGGTATCCGATCAAAGAAACCTTAAGCAAGAGTTATTATCTAATCAAAACCCCTTTTCTTTAAAGCCACTTCGTTTTCGATTTTGTCTCTTAGCATATGCTGACCAAAACAAATAAAAACTCGACTTTGCATCCTCAAGGCTACTGTTGAGGAAACGGGTATGCCAACTGAAATTACCGATGTTGATAAGTTTGTCGCCATGAGCGCCAAAGCAAAATACTGCTCAGTGCAGAGACTAAAAGACAACGTTAAATTGAAGCTTCGAACGCCTCGCCAACTTTATACGCTGAAGATTGAACCGCTCAGAGTTGACGAAATCATAAAGAAACTTCAATGCGAAATCCACGAAAAAGAAAAATAAACAACTAGACCAAACTATCACTTTTCTTGTTTCTGATTTCTCTTAAAGGATAAAATGCACGTTCTATGTCGCTATTTTACCTACCGGTATACAAAAGCATCACCAAAACACATTTTTTCAACCTGAGCTTGTTTTTTCAAACTGCTTGAAACAATCAGTTTTATCGAAAATCTGCGAACCTTAAATATACGTGAAACTTGAAAACCGAAATTAGTAAGCAAACAGCCCTGAGCAGCTGAAAAACGGAATGCGGATGGTTAAAGTGACCGTCAAATGCGTTGGGCTAATGGATAGGTGACCCTTTGACGTGTTATTTTCAGCAGGTTAAACAGTTTTGGGACAAAAATGGCATCCATTAGTGTTTTGTTGGACAAAAGTTACACGGAGGTTACGGGTTTCTTCTTGTCACTCTCTTTTTTGACTAGCGAAAAACAAGCGAATGGATATTTTTTAAATATAAAAGTTAAAAATTTTAAGTGGTTGTTTGCAAAAAAAGCATTAATCTGTTAATTACTCCATGCCTTAACTCCCTAGTGAACTCTTCGTTAGGCGAAGGCTCGCTTTCCTTGGTTTCTGCAGAGGATAAATAAAGTATTTCAATTAGTGAGTGCAGTTCTCCAGCACACGGCAAAAGGGTAGAAAGGATGAAAGTTGATGACCGAAGGGCGACTGTGTCCGATGGCTTTTGTTGATTGGAGGTTAGAAAGTGGGGGTGTTGTTGATGCTTTTGTATACGATCTTGGAAGTTGCCTTGTCGATTTGGACTTTTGCGCTGAGATTTGTTGTTTTTTGATTGTTTTTTGTCAAATCTGTTGAGGGTTAACTGTGAGTGTTGAGCGTAATCTGATAATTTCTCTTCTAAAACTGACGAAAGAAGGGCCTGTTTTAACTGAACTTGTCAAAAGGGAAGCACATCTGCCTTCAAGCGTGATGACAAAATTGCTATGTAAACTTCAAAACGAAGGCCTTGTTAATTTGAAACAGGGTAGTGTTGAACCCGAACTAGGCAGCAGGCTCAAAATGGCAGTCAAAGCATTGTCTTTAGGTGCAGATATCGAGTATATCAGCAACCTGCTTTGTTGGCAAGAGTTCGAAGAAATTGCGGGCTACGCATTAAAAAAGAACGGGTACGCTGTTTCGAATAATGTTCATTTCAAGGGTTCAGGTAGACGATGGGAAATGGATGTCGTTGGCTGCAAGAAACCTTTGGTTGTCTGCATCGACTGCAAACATTGGCAACACTCTATAGCGACGTCGGCTTTGAAGAGAATTGTTGATTTGCAGGTCGATCGCACCCGCGCGTTGGCAGATTCATTGCCTAACCCGGCGTTAAAACTTGAATGCGCACGTTGGAGCGAAGCCAAGTTTATGCCTGCTGTCTTGTCGCTTGTACCCAGCGCATTCAAATTTTACTATGAAGTCCCGATAATTCCCATATTGCAGCTGCAAAACTTCCTAAACCAACTATCCTCATACACAGAAAACGTCAAATTCTTTCACAGGGCACTCCCAAAGCTAGGTGATAATCTTCAAAACTGAAGCTCTCGCTAACTTAAACGCCGGGTAAAGGCTCAAGAACAAGATTCCTGCCAGCGCGACGGAAAGTAGTCCCGTTATTTCCAGGATCATGAAACTTGTGACTATGGGTTGCTGTATCAAAATAAGGAAGGTTATGATGGTTCCAAGAGATATTCCAATTCCGAAGCTTGAAAGAAGTAAAACTGCACTTTGAAGCGCCAAAACTGACACAACAAAACGTGGTTTGGCACCGATAGCACGTAAAACTCCGAATTCTTGATGTTGTTCATCTGCAGCAAGCATCATGTAGCTTACCATACAGAGCGCTGCCGCACCCAAAGCAAAGAACGGCATAATCATAACTGTTTGCCAATTTGAAGCAAGAAAATTCGTGTCTTTTTCCACAACACAGCTCAACTGAAAAACATTCAAGTTTGAATCTATATTTTGAAGGAGGCTTTTGATTTGAGCAATGGCGACGGCTTGGTCAGTTGAACTCTTAAATGTAACTAGTAGCAAATTTGGGCTTAAAATTCCAGATGAGTTTTCCAGGGTTTGAATAGGAACATACGTGACGAAACCGTTGTTTAAGGGGTCGACACAGACTCCAACAATGTTATAAGTAATATTGTCAAAATTCATGTCTTCAACGAGAGGGTTTGCATCGGATATTCCCAAGTGTGAATCAGGTGTGTAGATTGTTTGGGAGACTGAATCGCCAACAACTGCCTGATACTGGTCATCACTATTCAGGAATCGTCCATTTACATTCCATTTGCTTGAAAGTTCTGAAGCATTCACGCCGACGACAATAGCGTTTGCTGTCCTGTTACCGCCCACTGGACTCATTGAACCCGTGTCGCCGTTAAAGCTGAAGTTAGCAACCTCTTGAATTTGCCCATTTAAAACTAAACGCGAATCAATAAAATTGACACTTGACAAGGCGTTTATTTGTTTTATCACTGAGCTGGGAATCGCGAGATTTGAACTTGAATAGTCAAAATTGCCTTTATTTGAGACGCCTGAAAACTGTGAAATCAACTTTACATACTGGCTACCCATGCTGTTTGAAGCTATCGCGATTGTATTTTTGCCGACGCTGTTTTGAACCCAGGTTGTGGTCGTGCCGCTTGCGATAACACCCCCGCCGATGCAAACAGTGAGCAGAATGAAGACTACTGAAAGCAAGATTACGAGCCGAAAAGTTGCTGATTGCCTACGAAGTAGGCTTCTGCTTGCAATGCTCCATGTTATTCCTGACTTTGAAAAGGGCTTATGCTTGACGGTTGTGGTTAAACCATGGTAAGTTACGGGTGAAAGAGCCTTTATCGGCGACATTCTTGAGGCTTTAAGAAGAGGCCAAATGCCAAAAACAAAAGCCAGAACAAGGAAAACGACAAAAACTATTGGAACAAACAACAGATTGGGCAAACTGTAGGATGAGAACACATATTTTGAAACACCAAAATCCATCAAGAAACCGACGACTATTCCTAAAACGCATCCTGCCACCGTTGTTGCTAAGAGTTCGGTCATGAAATATCCCGCGACAAGGCTGTTTGGGCATCCGGCAGCCTTTATCAACCCGAAATCCCGCGTTCTTTGAGACATCATGGAGAATGTTATGAAAGAGACTAAGATGGCGCTCACGGCAAAGATGAGGATGCCGATGAAGAGTATGAACTGTGAAAATAACACGCTTATTCCTATAGTAAAAACAGTATTTGCAGATGTCAAATCGCCCAGGCGGCTACTGAAAAACAGCAGAAACAGCGTGGAGGCAACGCTTAATGCTAAAGTTGCGATGCTTAAGCCAGTTTGAAGTCGTCTACGAAGCAAATCGTTTATTGGAAAAGCGGCGCTACTCATCTTTTCCCGCCAAAACGCCTTCTTCAAGGCATAAAACTTGGTCTGCCAATTGTTTTATCTGAACATCATGCGTCGCCACAATGACTGTTTTCCCTTTGTCTTTGAGCAGCTGAAGAACCTGTACAATCTTCTGAGCGTTTTTGTCGTCCAAATTTCCTGTCGGCTCATCTGCAAGAATAAGCTGGGGATCGTTTGCTAGTGCCCTAGCAAAGGCGACTCGTTGCTGCTCGCCACCGCTTAGTTGGGCTGGAAAATGGTTTGATCTATTGGCTAAACCCACTGTTTCAAGGAGTTCAGAGATGCGTTTTTCTATGTCTTCTTGTTGTTTTGCGGTCCACTCCATCGGAAAGGCAATGTTTTCTGCAACAGTTAATGTTGAAACCAAATTGTAGGCTTGAAATACAAAGCCGACGCTGTTGCAACGGTAATCAGAGAGAGCATCTTCGTTTTGGATTGTTAGGTCTTGGCCATTGACGAAGATTTTCCCTGTTGTGGGTTTGTCAAGTCCCCCGATGATATTGAGAAGGGTTGTTTTTCCTGAACCTGAAGCTCCGCTGAGCACGATGAACTTGGCTTTGTGAATGGAAAATGTGATGTCTTTTAGCACGTCGAGTTTTTCGTTGCCTATCTCGTAGAATTTTCCTAGAGCCTCTGCATAGACGGCAACCTCGTCTTGGTTTTGCATTTCTTTCTTTGCCTCTTCCGACTGAAAAAGAGGTTAAGGTGGCAAATAATAACGTTGAGGTACAGTTGCTTCCTAACTTCAGGGGTATGTTGTGTCCAGATTTAGGTTTCCTCGGTCGCGTTTGAGGATGCGTATTTTTTCCGGTAATTTGTCTTTCTCCCAATCCATCCAAGGGACTTCTTTGAACAGCCATCTTTTGCCTAGGTGCGCCGCGACAACAGCGTGTTTAAAGGAATTGTCTGAGGGAATAAACTGGTTAAGGAACCTGAAGAGCTTATCAACTTGCTGTTTGGGAAAGTAGGCATAGTAAGTAGCGTTTTTCACTTCAAAGGCATAAGTGTGAAGACCACGTCTAGCCATTATGTCCGGCAGGGGATTGAGACTGGGGTTGCTGACAGGAACCCGAACAGCGTAATAGCCTTTCTTCTGCAGAAGCTTCACCAAAACAGTTTCACTATAGAAGCCTCTCTTGCGCCAACGACGAAGTCTCACCCTGTCAATTTCTTTACTCAAGCAGTTCTTTCCCTGCGTTTGCTGTTTTTATTTGTGCCCAGAGGATAAAAATTGTTGCCTTAGAGACACTCGAAAATGGGTTGGGTTATGCTTTTGTATACGCTTGCCTCAGACAGTGGCACACTGGCGCATGCTGGTGATGGATACCAACAAACGTGATACATTCAGCACCAAAACAACCACGCAAGTAATATGCGTCATCCACACGTTGAAGATATTGCCAGTTTAGACTACATTAAGCGCTGCAGAGTTAGGACTGGCCCAAAAAATGATGGACACATGACACCCACTGTAAAAAGAAAATTGCCAACAAAGCACCTGGTGAACATAGAAAAACACCTCTCTTTCAGAAACCTCAAGAATGGCCAAACCGATTTGAGGAAACCGCAATACAGAAAACCGAAAAACCCGCAGCTTCTGATTTCATTCGCGCTGCCTGAGACTTTGACTTACCTCCAGGAACTAAGCTAAAAATTTTTTGTTACCCTTAGCCTCAAAACCGGGAAATTGTCTAAGCCCCTGACGAAAGCAATTTGTAAAAGAGCACAGTGCTCGAAAAAATTAGTTCTAAAATTTTTTGTCAAAAAACAACAAAGTTTCGCGCACACCCCAAAAAAATGCGGAAGAGCTCGAAGATAGTTCGAAAAAACATGGGTTTGCTTCGCATGGAGATTTTCGAGGGTACTTATATGAGGCCACGATATTCCCCATACCAGTTCCCTAGGGGACAAGCAAATG
>JBEKVK010000072.1:0-6941 GCA_049514075.1 Bathyarchaeia archaeon
GTTTAAGTTACCGTTTGTGGCATTGGAGTTTATTAGGTACTGAATTTAAAGTTCTTTAGGCGAAATGGATGCTTGGTTTTGTTATCGGCGACAACGATATGGTCACGGGGTTTAGGCTTGTCGGTGTTGAAGGTGTAGAAGTGACTTCTGCGGCTGAGGCAGGACAATCCTTGGACAAAGCGTTGGAACGAGCTGACTTAGCAATCGTAATCATAAGCGAAGAATTCTCCGCCCAGCCTCAACTGCACGAGCGAATCGAGAAGATGCGACGTGAACGCAGGGAACCATTGATCGTTGAAATTCCCGGAAACAAAGGAAAACCAAGCGAAACGCGCATGTCGGACCTCATCAGCAAAACCCTAGGGGTAAGAGTCTAAGAGAGGAAATGGGTACGTGACCGTTAAAGAAGGGCTGTCTGCGATTACAAATGAAGTGTTAGCGGAAGTGCAAAAAGAAGCGGAGACCATCGTTAAGGACGCCCAAAACGACGCGAAGGAAGCTTTGAAAAAGGCTAAGCTACAGTCAGACAAAAACTGCCAGATTATTCTAAATCAGGCTACTGCTCGGGCTGAGGCGGAAAAGAGAAGAATCGCTTCTGTAACTGAAGTGGAAATGAGGAATAATCTACTTACGTTAAAAGAAGAGCTGGTTAACAAAGCCTTTGACATCGCTCTTGTGCGGCTTAAAGAATTCGGGGCTACAGAGAAGTACCACAGTTACCTGCTCAAACGCATAAAAGACGCAGTCAAAGGGTTAGGTCAAAAACGCCTTATCATACAAGTCAACGCCAAAGACAAAGCCTGGCTTACTCACGAGATTGATTCCTTATCTAAAAAGCTCAGTTGCGAATTTAAATTGCTGGATGAAACCGGAGATTTTATAGGCGGCCCCAAGGCTCAGACGCTTGATGGAAAATTGACTTTTGACGGCACAATTGACAACAAACTAAACGAGCTCAAGCCCCTGTTGCGTGTGGAGTTAGCAAAGATAATGTTTAAGGAGGAAACGTAAACCGTGCCCGCTAAAGGAAGCGTTATTCGTGTTGCTGGACCAGTTGTTGAAGCCCAAAGCATGGCTGGAGCTATCATGTATGAGCTGGTTGAGGTAGGCAACGAAAACTTGATCGGCGAAATCATCAGGCTTGAAGGCGAACACGCAACCATCCAAGTATACCAGAACACTACAGAACTTAAAGTCGGCGAACCCGTTTTAGGAACAGGAAGCCTACTTTCAGTGGAGTTGTCACCTGGACTGGTCGGAAACGTTTTTGATGGGATACAGCGCCCTTTAGATCTCCTGCGAATGCTTACGGGAGCTTTCATTAAGCCAGTGAAGGGTGTAACTCCTCTCGCGAAAGATAAGAAATGGCGATTCAAACCCAAAGCCAAAGTAGGTGCAAAACTTTCAGGCGGCGACGTAATTGGCACGGTCGCGGAGACAGATTTGGTTGAACATCGCATAATGATTTCACCTCTGATGCGTGGCACTATAGTCAATATTGCATCTGAAGGCGATTTCACGATAACGGAGCCGATTGCAACTCTAGAGGAGAACGACGCAAGAACCCAGATTGCCATGTTGCAGAAGTGGCCTGTGCGGAGGCCGCGTCCCTACGGTCGAAGGCTTCCGCCCACGGTTCCATTGATTACGGGGCAACGGATAATTGACACTTTCTTTCCTATCGCTAAGGGAGGTAGCGCCTCTATTCCGGGCGGATTTGGCACTGGCAAGACGGTTACTCAGCAGCAGCTTGCTAAATGGTCCGACGCTAACTTGGTGATTTACGTAGGCTGCGGGGAACGCGGCAACGAGATGGTGGATGTGCTGACCAGTTTTCCTAAGTTACTTGACCCTACATCTGGGCACCCGCTAATGGAGCGAACCATCTTGGTGGCTAACACAAGTAACATGCCTGTTTCTGCACGCGAAGCAAGCATCTACACAGGCATAACGATAGCGGAATATTACCGAGACATGGGTTACGCCGTGGCTTTGATGGCTGACTCCACCAGCAGGTGGGCTGAAGCGCTGCGTGAGATTTCAGGAAGGCTAGAGGAAATGCCCGCAGAAGAAGGGTTCCCAAGCTATTTGCCTTCGAGGCTGGCAGAGTTTTACGAACGAACAGGAGTTGTTGAAACTTTGGGGGCAGAGAAACGTTTGGGTTCCATCTGTGCAATTGGAGCGGTTTCTCCGCCTGGCGGCGACTTCTCAGAGCCCGTTACTCAGCATACTAAACGTTACACACGGGTTTTCTGGGCTTTAGACTCCGAGTTGGCTGATGCGAGGCATTACCCAGCGATCAATTGGATGCAAAGCTACAGCGGCTACATCCCTGAGCTTGAAGACTGGTGGAGTGAACAAATAGATAAGGACTGGAACAGCTACAGGGCTGAAGCCATGCGTGTTCTGCAGGCAGAAGACGAGTTAAAGAACATCGTTAAACTGGTCGGCCCTGAGGCTTTACCCGATAAGCAACGTTTGATTTTGGAGACTGCGCGGATTCTGCGTGTTGCTCTTCTTCAACAGAACGCCCTAGATCCAGTGGATACCTATTGTTCTCCGAAAAAACAGTTCAAGATGCTAAAAATCATCGTGGACTTTTACCATCTTGCCGACAGAGTTGTAAACAAAGGTGCGCCGATTTTCAAGATAACCCAGCTGCCGATTACAGAAGAGATAATGCGCATGAAAACTGCAGTTCCTAATGAAAAAGTAAACGATTTGGATGTTTTAGAAGGCAGGATGCAGAAGATCTTTGAAGAGTTGGCGGGTAGCCTGAGGTAAAGTGTATGGCGGGCGTTGGTTTAGAGTATAAGGGCGTAGCTTCGATTTCTGGTCCAATCATCGTTGTAGAAAACGTGAGCAACGTTGGTTACGATGAACTTGTCTCGGTCAGATCCCAAACGGGGGAGATAAGGCGGGGCAAAGTCATTCAGGTAACCCAGAAAGCCGTTACTGTGCAAGTCTTTGAGGGCACTACGGGATTGTCCCCTTCTGAAACCCGGACACGGTTCCTTGGAAAACCTCTGGAGGTACCCGTTTCAACAGAAATGTTGGGACGCGTCATGAATAGTTTCGGTGAGCCTATTGATGGTCACCCGAGGTTTTTCACAGAGGAGCGGCGGGACGTAAACGGTTTTCCGCTAAACCCTACGGCGAGAGAGTACCCAAGGGATTTCATTCAAACCGGCATCTCGGCGATTGATGGTTTGGATAGCCTTGTGCGTGGGCAAAAGCTTCCGCTTTTCAGCGGCCCTGGCCTATCTCATAATGAGCTTGCCGCACAAATCGTTAAGCAAGCAACAATTCGAGGGACAAACGAAGGATTCTTCATTGTCTTTATTGCGATGGGGCTGGCGCATGATGATGCCGCTTTTTTCAGGAGAAGCTTTGAGGAAACGGGTGCGATTAAGAACGTTGCGATGTTTCTCAACTTGGCTGAGGACCCGCCTGTGGAGCGCATTATCACACCGAGGGCTGGTTTGACTTTGGCGGAGTATTTGGCGTTCGATCAGAATTCGCATGTCCTTGTGGTTTTGACTGATATGACCAATTACTGTGAGGCTCTGCGGGAAGTGAGCGCTTCGATGGAGGAGGTGCCTAGCCGAAAAGGGTATCCCGGTTACATGTACAGTGATCTTGCAAGCATCTACGAACGCGCAGGAAGAGTCGCTGGTAAGAATGGCTCAATCACGCAGATGCCCATTTTAACCATGCCTAACGACGACATCACCCACCCCATTCCTGACCTTACAGGTTACATTACCGAGGGGCAAATTGTACTGTCCCGCAACCTCGAGAAACAAGGCATTTATCCACCGATCTACATAACCACCAGCCTCTCCAGGCTGATGAAAGATGGCATTGGGAAGGACCGAACCCGCGAAGACCATGCCGACGTCGCGAGTCAACTGTACGCGGCTTACGCACAGTATAACGCTGTTAAATCGCTCGCGACAATTATCGGAGAAGAAGGTCTAGGAACTATGGACCAAGATTACCTGCGTTTCGGCGAACGCTTCGAGAAGACGCTGATTAACCAGGGAAAGAACGAGAACAGAACCATAGAAGACACCTTGAGCATAGCGTGGGACGCGCTTTCAATTTTGCCCGATGAAGAACTAATCCATGTGCACCCCGAATACATTGAGCGGTACTACAAACAAACATCCTTGGAGGCAAAGCAGTAATTGTCAGCCGAAAACATTAGCCCCACAAGAATAAACCTCATACAAACAAGGAAAACCCTAAGCCTTGCCCAATCGGGACGCGACGTACTTGAACGCAAACGCGACATCCTGTTACGTGAGCTTCGAAGTAGCATATTTGAAGCAGAGCGGGCACGAACAGACCTGCTGGAAGCCCTCACAAAAGCATATGAAAGCGTGAAAGAAGCAAACATGACCAGTGGTCCAGAGACAGTTGCCAACGTTGCTATGGGTTCACGTTTCGAAGCGGATTTCTTGATGGATTTCAAAAGTATCATGGGCGTGGTCGTTCCCGATGTTGAATTCCAAGGGGCAGATGAAGTTAAACCAGACTACGGATTCGCTAACACCAGCTCCGAGTTAGACGCCGCGTTTAAGCAGTTTTATGCTTTGCTCGGGTTGATTGCTGAGTTAGCCAAGGCGGAGGGCGCGACGTTTCAGATTGCCAATGATGTGAAAAGGACCCAGCGTCGGGTTAACGCTTTGAACTACGTTCTTATCCCTATGTACCGTAACATCACAAATCGGATTGCTTTGGTTTTGGAGGAAAAGGATCGTGAAGAATTTGTCCGAACCAAAAGAATTAAACATATGATTAAGGAGCATGGAAAAGTTGAGTTCTGATTTTAAAGCCATAAGAAAGATTTTGATTCCGACTGACGGATCAGAGCATAGTATGCGAGCTGCGGAGTATGGTATTAGTATAGCTAAGCTGGTTGGGGCGGAGATAATGGTTATTTTCGTAGTTGATGATGTCGTTCTGGATCAACTAGCGAAGGTTACCGAGCGAGAAGCAGCTGAACGTGAACTTAAGGAAGACGGGCAAGGCCATGTTAACTATGTACTGGGCTTATTGGGCAAAGCAGGCGTAAAAGGTTCTTCTTTGGTTGCTGAGGGAAGACCGTTCGAACGCATTGTGCAGGTTGCTAAAGAATCGAAGGTTGATTTGATCGTGATGGGAACTTATGGGCGAAAGGGCGCTGACAGGCTTCTCATCGGCAGTGTTGCGGAACGAGTAATTGGATACGCGTCATGCCCCGTTCTTGTCATCAAGTAAACTTTGGAAAAAAGTGGTTACATGTCGAAGGAAAAGTTGGAGAAGGACTTCCAGGACTTCAATCTGCAAATTGAAAAACTGGCAGAAGAAGAATTGAAAAGCATAAGGGAAAAAGCTGAAGCCGTGAGGGTGCAAGCCAGAAGAGTAGGCGAAGCCTTTGAAAACTCTGCTAAGGAAACCAATCAAAGCGGCAAGCAGAAAGGTTAATACCTAGCGGCGACTTGTCTTTTTTCTGTCGGAGCAACCCATTATGAAGAAAATATTGATTGCTTTATTTGTGCTTCCACTTGCGCTTCTTATACCCATCGGATTCGCAGCAGCCATTACCGTAACCACTCTCCAATCAACAACCACAACACCCACAGGAACTTACGACATCTTCGGCTTAGCCATCGGTGCAGGGCTCTCAATAGGCCTAGCGGCGTTAGGAGCGGGAATAGGCATTTCAGGCGCAGGCAGCGCAGCAATTAGCGCGTTAGCAGAGAAACCCGACACCTTCTTCAGAAGTTTCCTCATCGTCGCGTTGGCTGAAGCATTGGCGATTTACGGATTAATTATGGGCATTCTGCTTTGGATAAAAATATGATACTCTTTATTTTTTATTTGTTTTTCCAGTAATTCTTAGAGACACATTTTATCGAAGTTTCTGCTTCCGAAAAGATAATAATGTCAGACCAATTACTTTATCTAAATCGAAGGGATTTGTTGCTTTGATTTCTAAAGGTGCGTAGTTTGCAGGCGAATTCACTATCGTTTACAATTGTTCCTGAAATTCCAGTGGATTACTTTAGCAAGTTCTACGAGTATATGAATAAGTTTTTCCTTGTCCCTCAAAAAAGCAGGTTTGTAGATATTTCTACGGGCCAATTTTCGTTAAGTTATTCAGTTTTGGATTCCAACGGGAAAAAGATCCTGAGTGTTCGAGCTTCTGGCAGCGAAAAAATTGACGTTGTTATCGAGCCCCTGAGTGAGCCGGTTTCTGAAGCGGAGGTTTTGAGGTCTAAAGAAGATCTGGAGATAGCCGTTAACGCCTTTGAGGATCAAGTTAGGAAAAACAGCCTTTTCTTCGCTTGGAGAGAAGGCGAATCAATAGTGCCTGAAAAGGTTACAGGTAAAGAAAATAAATCTTTGCGCCGCATTTTTTTGGAAACCCAGATCGTGCTTATAGCGGCTTTTATGAGTGTGGGAATTGTTCTGTTCCTCATCATCGGGCCACTGGTTCCCATTGTGCTAATTGCCATCCAATTTGTCTTTGTTTTTTACTCTAACAAAATAGTTGCCAGGTCTGCAGATTGGCACATCACTGAAAGAGACCCATACATCCACATTCTGCAGTTTCCGCTCTCCACAGCGATGAATGACGCAACCAAAAAACTCTCTAAAAAAGACTTGACACAGCTTAAGCAAGAAATATATAAGATAACAATAGCTGAGAATGGCGAACTTGACTGCGGAAAGGCGCATGATGTTTTCGCCAAATTTGGGATTGACTGTAAAAGCGAAGACTTGATTGCCAGAAAAGTGAACGTTTACGATGTTGTGAAGAGAACTGCTGACAAATTCGGGTACAAAGTGCCTGAAATAATCGTGTCAAACACTTTGCTGCCTAACGCAGCGGCTTCAGGTCCCAGCCCTAGCCGAGGTATTGTTTTGATTACAACAGGAACATTCCTGCA
>JBEKVK010000073.1:0-6941 GCA_049514075.1 Bathyarchaeia archaeon
ACTTCTCAGTCTGGATTAACCACGGAGGAAGTTCAAAGCCGCCTCGCAACGTACGGCCCAAACGAACTTGCCGAGAAACAGAAGCGTACTGGGCTTGTTGAAATCCTCTACCACCTCAGAAATCCGCTCGTACTTATCCTTCTGATTGCAGGTTTGATTTCTGGATTTGTAGGCGATGTAACGGACGCCGTCATAATTTTCTTCATTGTGCTTCTCAGCATTATCCTAGATGTATACCAAGAAACTAAAGCTCAGAACGCCGCTGAAGCACTCAAAGAAAGAGTAACCACAAAAGCAACGGTTCTTCGTGACGGTCTTAAGCGAGAAGTAAAACTTTCCGAAGTCGTTCCCGGAGACATTGTGTATCTGATAGCGGGAGACCTTGTCCCTGCTGATTCCAGGCTTATCAGCGCGAAAGACTTTAACCTTAACCAATCAGCCTTGACTGGTGAAGCGTTTCCAGTTGAAAAGAACGCCAATCCTCTTTCAACAACCACAGCCGAGTTAACCAGTTGGAGCAACTATGTTTTCTTGGGAACATCGGTAGTGAGCGGGACTGGAACCGCCGTTGTGGTGAAGACGGGGAGCTCCACGCAGTACGGCGGAATCGCCAAAGAACTTGTTGGCAAGGCGACTGAAACCGAGTTTGAGAAGGGACTTCGACGTTTTGGAGCTTTAATGACGGAAGTCACGCTTTTTCTAGTGCTTTTCGTGTTTTTCGTTAACGCCTTCTTCTATTCGGGCAGCCGCAGCATACTAGATTCACTTCTTTTCGCAGTTGCACTTGCGGTAGGCCTAACGCCAGAGCTCTTGCCCATGATAATGTCCATCAACCTGTCCAGAGGCGCAGTGGCAATGTCCCAAAAAGGCGTTATCGTAAAAAGGTTGGCAGCCATACAGAACTTTGGCAACATGGACGTTTTATGCACGGATAAAACGGGGACGCTAACCGAAAATAAGTTGACCTTAAACAATTACGAAGATTTAGAAGGAAAGCAAGCTCCAAAAGTATTGACTTTCGGCTACATTAACAGCGTTTTAGAAGCAGGGCTGAAAAGCCCATTAGACGATGCGGTCCTCCAGTACAAACCCTTAGACGTAAGCAACATCAACAAAATCGATGAGATCCCATTTGACTTTATCCGACGACGCGTTTCGGTGGTCATTGAATATGAAGGACAAAGACTCCTTATCGCCAAAGGCGCACCTGAAGAAATCCAAAAGATCTGCACTAACTGCGAAACTGACGAAAAAGTAAGCGATTTCGCCAACGTTTGCCAAAGCATGTTTAATCAGAAATATATGGACCTCAGCGCTCAGGGATACAGAGTTTTGGCGGTCGCATACAAAAAAGTCACAGACGACAAAACGCACTATTCAATAGGCGATGAAACCGACATGGTTTTCCTAGGTTTCTTGTCTTTCCTTGATCCACCTAAAGAAAGCGCTAAAGAATCTGTCAGATTGCTAGCAAGAGACGGGGTAGAACTCAAGATAGTCACTGGCGACAACGAGTTAGTCACAAAAACCACCTGTGAACAATTAGGCTTTAACATAAAAGGCGTCATCCTCGGAAACGACATTGCTCATCTTCAAGACGATGCCTTATCTCGTGTTGTTGAGGACAACAACATTTTTGCTCGCGTCAATCCCGCTCAGAAAGACAGAGTTATCAAGGCCTTACGCTCAAACGGGCACGTTGTAGGGTACATGGGGGACGGCATAAACGACGCACCTTCCCTGAAAACTGCAGATGTGGGAATATCGGTTGAGAACGCTGTTGACGTGGCGAAAGAATCTGCGGACCTCATCCTTCTACAATCAGACCTTACTGTCCTGGATCAAGGTGTCTTGGAAGGCAGGAAAACTTTCGGCAACACGATGAAGTACATAATGATGGGCGTGAGTTCAAACTTCGGTACCATGTTCAGCGTGGCCGGCGCTTCTTTGTTTTTGAGCTTTCTGCCTATGACAGCTATTCAGATTCTACTGAACAACCTCCTGTACGATCTCTCCGAAGCCACTATTCCCACAGATAACGTAGACGAAGAGTACATTGAAAAACCCAAAAAGCTCGACATCTCCTACATAAGAAGATTCATGGTGGTTATGGGACCCGTAAGCTCCATCTTTGATTTTCTAACTTTCTTCATAATGCTTGTTGTCTTCCAGGCATCAGTTCACGTATTTCAAACGGCATGGTTTGTAGAATCTCTTTCAACACAAACGCTAGTAGTTTTTGTCTTAAGAACCAGAAAGACGCCGTTTTACAAGAGCAAACCAGGCAAATACTTGCTAATAAGCAGTTTAGCGATAGTCGCAACAGCGTTTGCATTGCCCTACACACCTTTGGGAGCCATATTCCAGTTTGTGCCGCCCCCTGCAACATTCTACCCAGCCTTAGCAGCACTGATAATTGCCTACATCTTCTTGGTCGAATTCGTCAAGAAATGGTTCACTAAACGATTCGCCTACCTTCTTGAACAAAGATACGTGCCGATTAAGACAAAACCGGCTGGCACGACAACCAATTGAGAAAGTTTGTTAAGGAATAGCACGACGAACTTTTAGTTCTCTGTGAGATTTGATCCGTGGGCTTCTTAGCACAAACCTGGAACCACATTGAAAAGAATTGCTTTACCAATCAGATTTTCTTTTCCAAATATTGTATGTGCATTGACCCCAACAGTAGGAACCACCCTTGTATTGACAGCCATTGCAGGAAACACCAGTGAATTTAGGCGTAGACTCTTGCTTGGAGTGGACTCGAACAAAAACTTTCTTCGGTTCAATTTGACTCGCCGACACACCTTCTCTTTTGTACTTCAAACGTTGCGGGCACTTCACGTAGATTGCGGGGTCACGGAAAATTGATTGAGGACAAGGAGAACCTGCGCACTCACGAGTGCTTAATTCAAATTCTCCTAAACCTGTCTCAGCTAAGGCGTACTCACAATAAATCACTTTCACTGTGTCTTTCCCATCTTCTGTCAAGCCTGTGGCGCTCTCCTACAAGTCAAAAAGTTTCTTCTTCCTCTAACTTTGTAGGTATGCAACCTAAAGACGTTTGTGTAAGGCTACTAATGGATCTGCCCTTCGTGAAAGTTAAGAGGTTTCTTGAATATTTCTTCTCTCCATTTGTTTTCCCAGCTCGCCCAACCTGTCTTCACGAGACTTTCTCTTAAATGGGGCTTTTCAGCAACCCACTTCAGAAATGTCCAAAAGCGTCTTTTGTCTTTAAGAATTTCCTTGGGCACTCCTTTTTCTTCGCACCATCGAATGTAGCCATTTTCAACCATTTGGTTAAGCTCGGGTGGTGACGCTATTTTTTGGACTGTAAAGCCGTGTTTTTCCAAGTGCTCTATAATGCTGGATAAAACGTATTCTTGGCAAACCTTAAAGCATGTTTCACTGTCAGGCTGCATAACTGCAATGATTTCATCTGCAATCTTTATGGCATCATCCAAGTATTTCTTGTTCTTGAAGTTTGGCGACTGAAAAGAAGACGTGGGAATTCTGCGCTCCATCAACATTGCATGTGGAGGCTTAAGAGCACCTACAACCACGCCTAATAACAGATCACTCCACCCTGAAGAATCTATCAAGATAGTTTTCCCAGGAAGAAAACAGTCCAAAGCCAAACCCAATCACCAAGACAGTAAAATATGTGAGAAAGTCTTTTTTCTATCTTTTGCTTATCGACATTTTAAATGAGGGATTAGGTCTTCCGATGTAAGAAACATAGGATAAACAACGATTTGTCTTATTCTACCCGGCTCATTTTATGAAAAACAAGGTTATTGGCGCATTTTTTAGCGGTGGACAACTCAACGGGCTAAGTTGAGAATAGAATAAATTTGGGGTCACTTGAAGATGCAACATTTTTGAATAAATCAAGCATGAAATCTCAGTTAACAACACATAATCCTTTTATCGTGCAATTCAAACTCCTTTAAAATGTGCGTTCGAAATGGTCAAGTGCCCCAAATGCAGGATTGAGTTTACAAAGCTCTTCAAAAAAATAGAGAATCCTTATTTTTCAGTAAAATATTATGCCTGTGATAACTGCGGTCATGTTTTCAAGGTGGCGCGCGTCAAATATCCAACTAGCTAATTCTTAAAGTGCAGAGAGTTTCAAAGAATTATTGATAGAAAAACCGAGTCGAGGTAATCGAAGAAATCTTTGACGTCTACAATCTTGTCGAAGGGAAATCAGTAAAACTGATGCCGCCATAATCAAACAACACTCTTCTAAGCAGTCCAGAAAATGGATAAGTAGTTCAAGATGTCTAATTCAATCTAGGTTGATTTGATGACCACTATGCCCGTTCTTTTCATCGGACACGGTTCACCTATGAACATAGTGTTAAACAACAGCTACACCAAAAGCCTCGTCAAAGCGGCCAAGGAGCTTCCCAAGCCCCGGGCGATACTTGTGATATCTGCGCATTGGCTAACAGATGGTACTTGTGTGACATGCGATAGCAATCCTAAGACCATCTATGACTTCTATGGTTTCCCAGATGAACTGTACCGCTTAAGCTATCCAAGCCCCGGCTCGCCAGGAGACGCTGAACTGGCAATCAGAACCGTAAAATCGACGCATGTAAAATGCGGAAACTGGGGATTAGATCACGCGGCCTGGGCGGTCTTAAAGCATATGTACTCCCTGGCCGATGTCCCAGTTTTTGAAATGAGCTTGGACTACTCACCATACAACAACTGGAACCCGAAATCATTGGAGTTTCATTACAAGGTAGGTTCAGAGCTTGCTCCTTTACGAGAGAACGGTATTCTTATAATCGGAAGCGGGAACATTGTCCATAACTTGGGTCTCATCGATTTTAACGTTGACGCTAAACCGTTCGAGTGGGCCGTTAGATTTGACGCAGAAATCAAACAATTGCTAGTTTCAGGCGATCATGATGGTCTTATTAATTACCGCAGCATTGGAAAAGAAGCGGTTTATGCGGTTCCAACTCTCGATCATTATTTGCCAATGGTTTACTCGGTTGCGCTACAAAAGAGAGAGGAGAAGTTGGAGTTCATTCATGAAGGTTTTCAGAATGGTTCAGTTTCAATGCGAGCCTTCCGCATAGGATAACCCACTAGCGCGACCTCGTTTGAAACAAAAAAAGAGAGAAAATGCGGAAAGGGAGATTTCTCCACTGAAAGGGTTAATATAGACTAAGGTGACGGTATTTTACTGAGCCGTGGATTTCGTGTTCAAAACCGTTGGTTTGGTTGCCCGCTATGATAAGAAAGCAGCTTTGAAACTTGCTGAGGAGTTGGCGGAGCATCTTGCAAAGGAAGGATTGAAGGTTTATCTTGAAGATAGCTTGGTAGCAAAGATAAGTGCGCCCCAGGCCGAGACGGTTTCTCTTGCAAAAATGCAAACTGACTTCATAATCACAATTGGAGGAGATGGAACAATACTTCGCACCTGCATAACGGTGCCAAAACCCGAACCGCCTCTTCTAACCGTTAACATGGGTGAACGAGGATTCTTAACAGAGGTAGAACCCAAAAATGCCTTGGAGGCAGCAGACAAAATCTTGAAGGGTAACTACAGAGTAGAGAAATGCACCAAGCTCTGTGTTTCAACCGGCGACAAGCCGTTTCCAGATGCTTTAAACGACGTCGTCATCTCTGCGGGCGAACCGTCAACCATCCTTAAAGCGCAGATATGCAAGAATGGAAAACCCATTCTTAAATGCCAAGCCGACGGATTAATAGTCGCAACCCCAACTGGCTCGACGGGTTATTCTCTTTCAGCTGAAGGACCCGTCTTGGATCCAGCACTAGATGCCTTCGTCGTCACGTCTATCTGCCCATTAACCGTATTTCCTTCACTTGTCCTCCCCGCGGACTCAAACGTGACCTTCAACATCTCCAGCCCCAAAGAAGTGCTTGTCTCGATTGACGGAAAATACCGTAAACTTGTAAGTGACCAGGAGTTGATGCTAAAAGTAACAGTGTCGAAGAACACGACGTCATTTATCAGGTTTGAAGAAGACTTCTACGATCGACTGCGAAGCCGGCTTCTTTTCAAGGGAACACAATGAAAGCCCAAAACGGCAGCCCGTGCAGAAAGATAATCGTTCTAGATACGTCTGCTTTTCTAGCAGGCTATGATCCATTCTCTTCAAGTGTCGAGCAAGTAACTGTTCCCAGAGTTGAAGAGGAAATAAAAAGAAATTCAATTATAATCACACGTTTTAGGACAGCCATCGAAAGCGGCAAACTGAAAGTCAAGGTCCCCAACCAAGAGTTCCTCGACGGCGCGAAGGTTTCTGCGAGTAAACTCGGTGACTCGTATCTGCTGTCCAAGGCGGATATGGAGCTTTTGGCTTTGGCACTGGAGTTGAAAGCAGAAGGCTACGTACCACAAATCGTCACGGACGATTATTCGATTCAGAACGTCGCGACGCAGATGAGGGTTGATTTTTTGGCGCTTGCCACATTCGGCATCAAACGCCTCTTAGAGTGGATAAGATACTGTCCAGCTTGCCACAAAGAGTATCCGGCTAACTGTTCATCCAAAGAATGCCTGGTCTGCGGCACACAACTAAAAAGAAAGCCGCGCAGAACAGTCAAAAAAGTGCACGAGTAGTCGACTTAGGTTTCCTTTGAGACCTCAGTGATTGTATCCTCTATGATTGCTAGTGCAGAGTCCAGCAGATCAGGTTGTATGGTAAGAGGCGGAACTATTCTAAGCGTTGAAACTCCGCAGGTAACAACGGCGACCCCTCGCTTCCACGATCGCAGCATTACTTCAGACGCCTTCTTAGCGGCAGGTTTTCGTGTTTCCTTATCCTCAACAAGTTCAACCCCGATCATCAGACCTTTGCCACGTACATCTCCAACTATGCCGTTGGTTTCAGCGAAGTCCTCTAGTCGCTTTTTGAGGTAGTCTCCCTGCTTGTTCGCGTTATCCAGCA
>JBEKVK010000074.1:0-6862 GCA_049514075.1 Bathyarchaeia archaeon
TAGTTGCTCACTAAACATTGGACCTATGGACTCAATGCTGCTGCCTTCTCGCAACCCCCAGGCATATTGCTCGGCTTCTCCAAAAATCTTTTCAAACTTTTTCATGCTGTCCATAGTGTTCATTATTAGGCTCGCTTGAGAAAGCTCGCCTATCCTGTTAAGAAACTGATAAGGAAGCTTACGAAAATCATGAGTTGAAAAGTACTGCCTATTATTGAAGATGAATTCAAAAGAGACGGAAAGTTGCAGGATGAATCTTCCGTACTCAGTTATGGTGTACGTGCCTTCAGGTTGCTTCTCGACAAGCAATCCTTGGCTTAAACGTTGAAGCTGCCTGAAAGTTTCAGTAGTGGTTAAATCAAGTTTTCTTGCGATTTCCCTCATCTTGCCGTCATGTTTGCTTATCTCTCGCAGAATGCTCAGTCTGCTTTCGCTTGCAAGCTCAAAGAACAGCTTTTCAATTCCTTCATCATTCTCCAACATCCATCACCAATGTTAACGTGTTCACACCGCTGTATACAATTGCACACTGTAAGCAAATAAAAGTAATCTGCTTTGACACCAGAGAAAAACGCAGGAGGCAAAAAACACGGAAAATAAAATCCAAGATAACGAACGCTTCTTCTCAGTGGAGCTCAAATCAAAAGCCAACCTAAAAAACATCACAATGACTAACGGTTCCCACGACAACGTCCTCGTCGAAGGAACAATAGGCGAACTAGTGAATGCTATATTTGCTGAAGGCGAAACCTTGGAAGTCGTCGGCAAAAAAGGCGTTTTGAGGATTAACCTCGGAGAAGATGAAATCCAGAAATCAGCTAAGCAAAACCGAACAGAGGTGAAGAAACAATGAGAATACCGAGGCCATCTAAAAGCGATCAGCCATCAAAAAAGCCAGCATTTGAGCCTGCAGATTCCCAATGGAAGAATCTCTATACAATAGGGGGAGCAACTGCGTTGGCCGCAGTAGCGTTTGAAATTGTAGCAGTGCTCATTGGGATCATCTCCACGACTCCAACACCTAACACTGTCATCGGTTGGTTCACGCTGCTTCAGAACAATCGGTTCCTTGGACTCAAAGACCTCGGTCTCTTTGACATAATCGCCCTGTCTCTTTTGATACCGATGTTTTCCGCCGTCTACTTAGCCCTCAGGCGAGCTAGCCAAGCTATCGTGGCAGTTGCTACAGCTTTTTCCTTCGTGGGAATAGTGGTCTACCTTGCAACGCAAACGGCATTTTCAATGCTTTCGCTCAGCGACCAATACGCAATCGCAACAACAGATGCACAGCGATCAATGCTGCTAGCAGCGGGACAGGCAATGCTCGCTGACCAAATCGGCGTGGGCGCTGGTACCTATATGGCACTCTTCCTTCTGGGCGTTGCTGGTTTGATCATCTCAGCTATCATGCTGCGGAGCGAAATCTTCGGCAAAATAACCGCTTCTGTGGGAATTTTGGCAAATGTCATCACTTTAGCATTTTACCTTGGATTAGCCTTCGTATCTACTAGTTTGCCCTTAGGAGTTGACCTCTACTACGTGTCAGGTCTGCTTTCCCTAATCTGGTATTTCCAGATTGGCCGAAGACTCTACCAGATGGGGCGTCTCGAAAGATAAACGCCTTCTCCTACAATGGTTCGTCCGTAAGCGTGCATCTGGTTAAAATTCCCTTTTTTTGTGCAAATGCGTTTGCATCAAACTGTTTTTCTGGTTATTTGTTCAAGTTAGGACACTGCTTCTGAATTGAGTATTCGCCTAATATTTTATTCCCTATAGCGCTTCTTGTCCTTACTTGTTTGGTACGCAGAAAGCATCTCTACGTAAACATTTTTCACCGTCGTATCCAGCAATGCCATGAATGAACCTCCTGATTAGTGGTTAAGAAAATTGATTTGAGACCAAAAAAAGAAAAAGGGATATTATGCGGGAGATGCAAATTGGAGATTTGACGTAAAGCCTTTCTATGCTTTTTTCCATGTTGAAATATTCTTACTACCGACATTTTATGCATAACTGCTGAACCTCTTGGGTTTCTTGAAACAGTGGTGTTCAGCGCGCGCGAGGGAAGATCATTATCAATCAAATGGTCATATCCAGTTTACTTTGGGCAGGGTCTAACTTTACCAAAAACTTGTTTCAGCGTGGCTTATTGCGATAAAAGTAAGTATACAAAAGCATTCTTCGGGTATCTGTTTACTTGTTTCAATTTTAAAGCGTCGAGAGAGCTTGCATTCAAGACACAAAACCATAGAAATAGTAAGCCTTTTAAGCATATTCACTCAAGTTTCGAAAAGGTGAAAGAATGCAGCTAAAGGGAATAAAAAAGTTGAGAGTTGGCTGCATCCTACTGGTCATCTTCTTGTTCTGCGCTTTTGCATTCTTGGCTCACCCAACTCAAGCCGCGAACACAGTGTCAACAACTATAACCGTGGGAAACGAGCCTGACAGCGTAGCTATAGCACCCAACAGCTTACACGCTTATGTTGGGCATTACGTCAATGGTTCGATGTCAGTTATAGACCTATCAACGAACTCGATCACGGCGACGGTCCCCCTTGGAAACCATCCTGGCGATGTCGCTGTAACGCCAAACGGCCAATACGTTTATGCTACGAACAGCGGTGGTAATTCGGTTTCGGTGATAAGCACTACTTCGAATTCACTGATAGCAACTATACCCGTTGGAAGCTACCCTGTTGGTGTAGCCGTAACGCCTGACGGCAAATATGCCTACATAGCAAATGAAGTCAGCAATTCAGTCTCAGTCATAAATACAGCCACGAACTCGGTGACGACAACGATAATGGGTTTAAGCGATGCTTGGGGTGTGGCCATAGCGCACAACGGCGCAGATGCCTATGTTACTGATGCAGGCAGCCGTTCAGTCTCAGTTATAAACACAGCGTCCAACATGGTGACAGCGACGATAATAGTTGGAACCGAACCTTTCGGCGTGGCTATTACGCCCAACGGCAAAAACGTCTACGTAGTTAATAACATCAACGATTCGGTCTCAGTCATAAACACAACTACCAACACAGTCACGGCAACGATAACTGTGGGAAGGGGACCGGGCAATGTGGCTGTAACCCCAGACGGTAAATCCGCGTATGTCACAAATGAATTCAGCCAGTCCCTCTCAGTAATTGACACAGCTACAAACGAAGTCACGGCAACACTAAACCTTGAAGGAAATCCTGATGCGATAACTGTAGCCCCTAATGGCTCACATGTCTACGTTACAATCGGAAACAGCGGTACAGTCGCAGTAATAGACACGGCGACGGAACCAGCAACGAACGAGCTTATCAGCGCATTAGACTTGGCCATATTGATAATTGTTATCGTCGTAATGGTTTTCCTCATAGTTGTTGTTTTATACAGTCACGGCAAGAGAAGAATTCAATCAAGCCAGGCAACGTAAAAGACTTTCACCATTTCTTTTTTAAATCACACGATAGACTATTATGGGATTATCAGGAATCTTCTCACAGATCCTGCACCAACCAGTCAGTGGATAGATTCCCACTGAATTTAAAACTTGCTTGTAAGCACGTTGAAGAGAACTTGACCAAGTACGCCAAGGAAAAAAGGGAATTTTGAGGGTGATATCTCCACTTGCGCTAGGGTTCAAATCCCATAGAGATCTACTCCGGGTTTGGGTTCGAATCACTTCCCAAAACATTTTAGCGGGTTTTACCGTCTTTTCTAAAAAAGACGACGAAATGGTGGTAAATTAGAGATTTGGGGTTTGCTGAGGCTCTGGACACACACTGCGCATGGAAAAGGATTTGCTTCTTCTTTTTGTTTCACGCAAACGTTCTAATGCTAAAGAAGCGAGAAAATTGTCACTGTACAGCCAATACGTGTTGCCGTAAGGAACTGCAGAAATAAGCCCCACCGATGGGTTGTAGTTTTTTATAAGATAATTAACTGCGGCGTCAAGAACTGTTGTTTCAGCTTTCGCTAAACCAAAATACGTTCCTAACGCTGGGGTAGCATTACCAGTTACATTGTATAAACCAAATGTTGAATTATTGAAAGTGTAATTATCTTGTAATTCATACCAAAAGTATGCTTTTACATTTAGACTTTGAAATAATGCATAACTTGCACTTAGATAGGTCGATTGTTCTGCTTCACTTAGCCCTTTAAGTTTTTTCGATTAATTGACTCGCTTCAAAGACACAGATTATATCGGTGCTTTGCTCTATACTGTAACAGTCAATCAGGTGTGCTGTTCCGTCTGGGCAGTAGACTTTGTCGCCTTTTAAAGTTTTTTTGTACCGTACACTGCATTCCTTAAGCATGGTACAGCCATCGCAATCTCTTGAGAGCATTCTTTTTTCACCTCTACTTATGTTCGGAAACAAAAAGTATCCGTCGGGGAGCTAATATAGCTTCTCTTAATAATCTATATATAAATTAACACATAAACAAGTGTCCCACGAAACTTAACACCGCAGTTTACACTGAAAACCTATCCAACAAGTTACTCAACACAGGTCAATAAGTTGTAGTGATAGTTTACTGTGGCAGAACTGTCACGAATCCGCCCATGTATCCAATCTGACCGTGTTGACCGTCGCTGCCCGTCGTCATCGCCCAACCTCCCGCATCTGTGTCGCATGGATAAGTGCACCACCAGCGGTAAACGCCCGCCGTTGCCTCGTTAAACTGGAAATTAGACACTGCTGGAACTCCTGTGACGTTGCTTGGCAATACCACAAAGTTCACTCCCAAGGTTGGGCTAGTAAATGTATGCTCTCCGTCATCATAGTTTACAACTGTAAGATTGACTTCTTGACCTGTGTAGACGGTGAAGTTGCATGGAGTAAAGGCGTCGTGCAATAAGCCATCTGGACCGAGTTTAACGTCGCCTTGAACCACCAACGTTATGTCCGCGGTTTTTGGCGCACTGGAAACGCTGGTTGTTGCAGGTTTCATATTGTAGCCAATTATTAGCCCAAGTACAGCAGCAGCCATGACTACAACGACAAAGGCAAGCCAAACTATTTTTGATAAATCAACATTGCTCAAGAATAATCATCATAAAAGTCATTGTGTTATCTAAAAAGTGTTGTGGCTTTTCACCATTTTCATTTCTCTTGTATAGTTTAGTTCCGTATAGTTTAGTTCCATTCTATTCAATTAATTTTGAATAATTCTTTCCAAACGAAATAGAAACATCAACGACGAGGGCAAGTATTCCCCACGGATTTCAATCTCACCGAAAATATACTAAGAGCCATAATCAGAGCAACGTAAAGGTTCTGGTCCTTTATAGGTCGCCAAAAAGCTGTCTTATGGCTGGAAAAGTCATCCGAATATACGTATACAATCAAACGAAATTGACAGAAAGAGGAAAACAGGCGGGGCTCTTCTGAGAAAGATATGAATTCGTCTCATAAGTAGACACCTAATTTTCAGGGAATTAAACGTTGTTCAATAAAACTTTAAAAGGCATGAGAATATTATAATATTCTAATGAAGCAAACGGAAAAACCGAAAATCGACATGACGCTTTACAACTTGCAAGCAACAATATCAAAAACACTTGCGAACCCAATTAGAATAGCAATTCTACACATACTCAAAGACGGCGAAAAAAGCGTAAACGAACTCACTGACATAATAGGCGTAAGTCAATCAAACCTTTCTCAGCACTTAGCACTTATGCGGCAGATAGGCATTGTCAAGACAAGAAAGCAAGGAACAAGTATCTACTATAGCGTTACTAATCCCAAGATCAATGAAGCATGTGACACCGTACGAGACATTCTCAAAGACCAACTTAAGAAAAGACAGGAACTCGCAAGAGATATAGCGGAAAACTAACAAAGGCAGCTTGCTTCAGAAAAAGGAGACAAAACATGTCCGAAGAAAAAATGGTTCCTCAAAGACCTGTCTTAGAAGTTCTATGCTCAATTCAGGGAGCTCTAGGCGAAGACAATCAAAAAGTGTTTGCTAAGGCAAGCATGACACAGGGAAGGACTTGGGCTAAAACGATTCCAACGGCACAAACATCCGAAGACTTGATGATACAAATTGCTAACTACTTGCAAAATGACCTAAAACTGGCCAAAGCCATCAGCTTTGAGAAACAGGACCAAGAATACATTTTGAAGTTTAGAGGATGCTACATCTGCCACGGCAAACTCGTAAAAGAACGACACGGAATAACGCCAGCTTGTGCAATATCAGTGTTCCCCGTGGGTGCAGTCAACGAAAACTTGAAAATTCGTAATGTTCATCTAAAGGAAATTCGAAAGCCGGGTCCAATTGGGGACTGTGACATGGTTTACGAAATAAAAGCTCAATAGGAGAATTTGAAAAGGTGATTTTATGCCAGAAATGAATTTTGAAGGAACAGCCACGTGGAAAGGAGCAACCGAATGCGAACTCTCCATTAAAGGCAAAAAACTTGTAACCGTTAGTCCACCACCATCATTTGGAGGAAAAGAAGGCTACTGCGTACCCGAAGACATTTTTGCGGCAGCATTGGCGTCGTGCATAAACACGTTGTTTTTGTTGATAGCAAAAAACAGTCAACTAGGGCTTAAATGTCTTGAAACTGTGGCAAACGTTAAGATGAACGTTGAGGGGATGGAGAAACTGATTTTCACAAATGTCCACTTCAATATGAACGTTGGTTTAGAAACTGATAACGAGCGTGAAAGAAAAAAAGCAACCACGGTTTATGGCATGGCTCAAAAGATTTGCCCAATACGGCAGTCATGGGGCGAAGCAGTTCCGATAAGCTTTGACTTAAAGTTCGTTTAAATAACAACCATCCTTTTTTCTTTATCTGATTTTTTTGTTAGCTAAACATTGAGCTTCTGAGATGATAAAAATAAAGATA
>JBEKVK010000075.1:0-6771 GCA_049514075.1 Bathyarchaeia archaeon
AAGAAGTCGGTTGATAGGGATCCTTAAGTTTCTGCTGTGTAAACCGAATAATAACCAAAAGAGCGCCAAAAGCAATCACGCCGCCGCCGAAGAGATACAGGACATCGGTGACAAGGGTTAGGTCTACGTAAATTACTTGATAAATTGAGCCCCCAACCGTGTAACCGGAGCTGCCTGCTAATAGTGAGAAAACAAAGTTTGGATCAATTAATACGACAAGGGCGCCGATTACAGCCACTAGAATAACAATAACGATTACTGAAATAGCTAAAAAACTAGTTCCTTGCTTCTTTATCACTTGGCTTTCAGCCATATCAGGCAACCTGAGTTGGTTAATAGATAAAGGGAAGCTAGGTTTTATAAAGGTGTTTAACGGCCGCTTATTCCCTGCCTAAAGTTTAGCATCTTTTCGGCGGAGGTGTAATCACTTTTGGCGCCATATTGGTAATTACCCGATTTATTCAATTCAAACTTAAGATCCTTATCAAGCATCATCCTCCACTCGTTACTTATCAGTTTACTTAACGTTAAGTCTAAACTTCTTCACAGGCGCAGAAATCATCCGTACAGTGGCTACTAGATATTTTTCAGACTTCGAATTGCTTCTTTCGGCAATTTTCAGCCGAGGTCTTTTCAGCTTGATTCTTTACTTGGAAGAAGAGGGCATAGAACAGCTGAAACAGAATAGCATTTCTGTTTATTTTTTGAATGGAATTGGGAGTCACAACGTTCAAATCTTGTTGTAAAGTATTTGGCGGGACACAGATAACACAGAATCAGCAGTTAGACTCCGAAAACTGCACTCTTAGCTATGCATTAGCCATTTATACAAGAATATCTCTTCGTATATGTAGGGAGAACTGATTTTTATGGCAAATGGGGTCAAAGTCGGGGACAAGGCGCCTGATTTCAGCCTTGTGGACGCGGAAAATATAACCAGAAACCTAAAAGAGTTTTTAGGGCAAAAAGTCGTGTTAGTTTTCTTCGTTGGAGCGTTTACTTCAACATGCACTAAAGAAATCTGTATTTTCCGAGATTCGATGGCACGGTTGATTGATTTGAAAGCTCAAATTGTTGGAGTGGATGTAAACGTTCCTTTCTCGAATAAGATTCTTGCCGTGAAGAACAGGTTACCGTTTCCCATACTGAGCGACTACAAGCGTGAAGTCCTCGAAACGTACGGATTGCAGGTTCCTGATTTCGCTGGACGTCAGGGCCAATTTGTGGCGTGTTGCTGGGGAAGTGGCTGTTACCCAATTGCTAAAAGGGCAATTTTCATCCTTGATGAAAATGGCATTGTGCGTTCGAAGTGGGTTTCCGATAATCCAGATGATGAACCAAGTTATGAGGAAATCAGGAAGATCTTAGAACATAAATTAGGGGAGGAACAAGTGGCGTGGGTCATGCCAACGGTCATAACGATTTCGAGGCAGGTGGGCAGCGGGGGAGACGAAATTGCATTGGATGTCAGCAAGATTCTTGGCTATGCATATTTCGACAAGAGTTTGATGGTAAGTGTGGCCAAAAGCCTTGGTGTTTGTGAGGAAAACATTGCGGACTTGTCTGAAGATACTTACAAGGTTTCGAGTCTCGTAGATAGAATTTTAGTTCGCAAGAAACTTGTCGCTGCATCCCTTGACCCGAAAGACAATGCACAAATCAGTAAGACCCTTGACGAAGATGAATGCCTCTCTGTGATTCAAGTGGTCATAAATAACTTGGCTAGCAGAAGAAAAACAGTTATTGTAGGACGAGGCGGACAAGCAATATTAAAAAATAAAGTAGGCGTGATTCACGTGAGGATCATTGCTCCTGTTGAGGTTAGAGTTGAAAGACTCATGAAGAGTGGCGGATTGAGTCGTGAGGACGCTCTAAAGCTGGTTGAAGAGAATGACAAAGCAGCGGCTGAATATCTGAGAAGATTTTACAACATCGATTGGGAAGATCAAGCGAATTATGATTTGGTTTTGAACACAGGAAAGATGGATTTGAGCACAGCGGCAAGAATTATAGCCTCAGTAGCTTCACAGGCATGATGAATATTGCTTGTGGAAAAGCTTTTCACCCCCATAAGGGCACTCAAAAGGGAATTTATTTTGACCACCTTCTTTGGAGAACCGAAAAATTTTCAATGAATCCCGCTTCAGAAGATTGACATGGGAAAAACGCATACATCATGGCTCCAAGTCGCCCAGCGCCTCATTACCTCATTTATTATGAGGTCGACAAAGCATGGAAGTCAAGTACTTTAATTTTAGATGTCCAAATCGTTTAGAAATTTCCAAAAATCCTCAATACACTTAATGATTCTAATCTCAAGATAAAAAGAACCCAACGTCTCTTTTTCATAAACTGATCCCTTAAAATAACCGACAGAATGAGGATAACTTTTTTCGAACACAGGATTGTCCACAATTTCTGCTAAACAGACTTTTGCTCTTTCATTACTCTTGCTTCGATCTGTAAACTCCACGGAGTAATACAAGTATTTTCTGCCCTCATTTCCCGTAGTCGGAAAAAAGATTAGCCAATTCAGTTCTTGAAGATGAAAAGTTTTCCAATTTGCTTCCAACGACTACCAAAGCCTCAAACTAAAAGGGCAGCCACCGATTAATTAGGGTACCCTTCGAAGTCTTTTTAATCAATACTCGCACCAAACACCTCAACTCTCCTCATACCACTCGAAAGGAAGAGACACTTACTGCTAACATTGTTTTCTCAGAGCTTTGTCAGCTGACGCTGGATTTGGATCCTGAGATTTAATATGTGCCGTCAAATCAAGCAACGAGAAAGACCTGAAACTTGTTATTTCCCAAATACAACAAGAAATCCCGAACGTTCTGGGTTCAATGACGGCAATCGCAGCCTCATTTCAAGCAAATGGAGATAGAACTTCTAATGGTTGCATTAGCCCAACAAACAAAAATAGCTTTTTTCTTTGAAAGCCCAAATACAAACTGTCCATTAACGACTACCGTCTAACTTTGCACAGAATTGAAATCCCAAACAAGTAATTTGCTCTTGATTCCAGCAGCAAGAGTTTCTCCAGAAGTTTGGACAATGCCGTTATGTTGGATATTGTTTCATGAGGATAGTCTTTTTTGGAAATATTGGTCAATACTGTTATGGGAAAAGCAAGTAAATTCCAGTGTCTGAAATATTCGATTTTGAATCTTGCTGCTTTAAGTTTGGTTTTAAGCTCGTTATCAGTGTATCTTCGTTTATGTCCCAAAGCTACGTCGTGTTTGCCGAACAAAAACGGGTACGATGGCACATTCACCACGATGCAACCGTTGGGTTTTAGCATGCCATGAACTTTTCTCATAGCTGAATTGTCATCTTCAATATGCTCCAGCACGTCGCCAAGAACGATGCAGTCAAATTTCTCGTCGGTTGCCCATTCGTTAATGTCGGATACAAATGCGGTGATTCCTTTCTTTTTTGCAATTTCAACCGCTTTGTAATCAGTATCTATTGCGACTACCTTAAAGCCCCTGTTCAACAACGTTTTAGACAGCCGTCCTGAGCCGCAGCCGATGTCCAAAACGTCTTTGCCTTCAACCAGACCCAAGATTAGTTTGACTTTCACTTTGCTCCAAAAATCGGTTTCTTCAATTCGCTCTAAGTCTTCTGCGTGACTATGTAGGTTTTCAGCCATAACTTGAAAACACCCCTCCCCATCTTTAATGTGTCACTAAATAGGTTAAGCTTTGAATCAGGCTTGTAACTCCAAGTCACAGGAACCTCTTTGATCGTGTACCCATTGCGTTTGCATTTAAAAAGTAGCTCGGCGTCAAACTCGAAGCCGTTACTCTCGACCTTGCTGAGGACATGTAGGAGCGCCTCTCTTTTGAAGGCTTTGCAGCCACATTGAGTGTCTTTGACGTTGAGGTTGAATAGGACATTGAATATTCGGGAAAAGGCTTTGCCCGCGAAGACCCTTACAAGGGGAGGATAAACCAAAATTTCTGTCCCGGCAACCTCTCGTGAGGCTACAGCGATATCGGTTCCGCCCACGCAAGATGCTACTTTCTCAACGTCTGAAACTGGCACTGGAAGATCGCTGTCGAGAAGCATGATAATTTCGCCATGGGAGTTTTCAACCCCTTTTTTGAAAGCGCCCCCTTTCCCGAGACGGTTGTTTGAGGCTAGCAGTTTGACAACCGCCGAATTCCTGGAAAATTCCGTTACAATATCGTTGGTCTTATCCTTGCTTTCTGATACGATTAAGATTTCACAGGAACCGTTGAACTGGTCAACCAAGCACTCTAAAGTCCGTCTGATCCTTTTTTCCTCGTTGTATGCAGGGATTACGATAGACAGTTTCATGGTTAGGCTCTTGCCGGCTTTTCAAGGCACGCTTGATTTCATTACCTTTAATTTTGCTGCCATAAGACTCTTTTGGGTAAATAAGGATATGATGCTTTCAATATTTGAACCTCAAAGGCTAATTTAACAAACGCTTTTTTACGTAGTATGAAATAGTGGTTGCATTAGGGAGAGAGGCTGACAATAAAACAACCAAGCCCGCCTGGTTCAACGCAACCTTCAAGCGGCATCTCTGCAGCGTCACGACTAAAACTTGCAGTCACAGCAAATAAGTGGCGACTGGTCTTTCTTGCTTTCGCCGTGATCTACGGTTACCTGTTGACCCTAAGCCTAGGCTACATGTCTCCGCAATGGGATGAAATGCCTCACTTATTCGGCGCCTTACTATTATCTCGCGGCCAACCACACCAATACCTGACGACATACGGGTACTACCCACCTCTTTTCGATCTCATCACAACAGGGTACATACAAATCTTCGGCTTAACCACCGTTGCCGGCAGACTAGTTTCAGTTACCTTTGCTTTGCTCGCCGTCTGGGCAGTATTCGAGCTATCCAACAAAATGTATGGCCCAAAAAATGCTTTGCTATCGAGTATTTTGCTCGGCGTAACTCCGGGTTTCTTTTGGGTTTCAAGGGTGACGCTGCTTGAAACGATCCTTATTTTCTTTTTCACAGCGTTAATGTTTCTTTTCTATTCTTGGATAACTAAGAACAACTACAGAGCCCTTGTTTTCAGCGGGATAGTTTTTGGTGTAGGTATTCTTGCGAAATATCAAATGGCTGTAGCAGCGATAGCAATGGCGTTTAGTGTGCTTATTTTGTCCAGAAAAAAACTGAAGATAAGTTTAGCCAAACTCTTGGTAATATTTGTAATCGCGATTGTAATTGTAGCCCCATGGTTTTTGCTGGTTTACCAAATTGACGGCCAAACAAAATTCCAAACCATAACTTCTGTATTAGAAAACGGCTCCCAAAATACCCCCGCATACAGCAACCGATTCTTCATTCCCGTTTACTACTTGATTGAATTAACTTCGCCATTCCAAGATATAGCGGTACACCCAATCTCCATACCCATTATGATTTTAGGCCTAGCTGGCTTGGGTCTGTTTGCTTATCGGAGAAAAAAACAAGATGTATTCCTTCTAACATGGTTCTTGGCAGTCTACGTTTTCTTCACGATTATTCCAAACAGACAATGGCGCTACGTCGACCCAGTTTTTCCGATTTTGGCCATTTCAGCTGCAACTTTTCTCATCTTTCTTTATGGGAAGATCCGTTCGTGGCAGCCTAAGCAGATAGCTCCCAGCAGAGTGCCAATTAAGAAGTTGGTAGCGGCGCTTTTCATTTTCCTTGCCGCATCAACGATTCTATACAGCGCCGACAACGCGTACCAAATGACGATTCGAGACCAAACAAATATCCCAATCGCCGAGACAACCGCCTATCTAGCTAACCATTTAGACCAGAACCAGTCTGCGGTTATTGTTTGTTCTTTCAACCTTTTAGACGAAGACATGTTCCGTTTTTATTTGCCTGAAAACATGTCGCCAAACCAAATTTGGCAATACCCCAGCTTACCCGTCGACGCTTACACAATCAACTTCAACATAACCCAATTCGTAAGCCTGTGCGAACAACGCAACGTAAAATACCTAATCCTTTACGATTACGGTTCTAACACCCAGTTCTACAACACCACTTTAACATACGCCGACATTCTCCAGATGATTTACAGCACAGGCAGATTCGGTGTCCCAACAGACCAGCCGTTCTTCGGGCAAATGCCCAATAGGCTCTTTTTGGTGCGTTTCAACCAAACCCAAACGTAGCTCTATCCAACGTCTAAAAGTTCAAAACCTGTTTCCTTATCTTTAGCTCGCCTGGCAAAAGCATCGACAAGTTCCAATATGACGACTTCGCCGATTTGCCAAACATCCACGCCCAAGCGCACGCAGCCTGTAACCCCGTTGTCGTTTCTTCCAAAACTGGCATGCATATGAAGTGTGGGTTTGCCCGCTTCGTTTTTGAAAATGGTTCCTACTCCGCAGCCTTCGTGGACACCTTTAAGCAGGGTTACCATCGGTTCAGGAGGAAGAACGGCACCGTCTTTCGGTCCGACGACAACTTTACTTTTGTCTTCTGCACCGCCTATAAAGAAGCAGAGAGCGCTTGAAATTTGCTTTTCAAAAGCAAATTTTTCTATAACTTCGTGAATTCGTTCTCCCTGGTAAAGTCTGAGAATGAAGAGTCTTCCCTGTTTTGCTTCAGAGTAATCCAAGTTTACAGCCTGCTCAATGCTTTAAGCCGATGGTGATCTAGTATAAAAGAATTAAAGTGCGTGAAAAATGCTTTATGAAGAAGCACAGAGCTTTAGCTTATATTCTGTTCAGGTAAAGTGTTTTCTTGGCTTCTTTCTTTCTCTTTCGCAGGGGCAT
>JBEKVK010000076.1:0-6742 GCA_049514075.1 Bathyarchaeia archaeon
GCTTACAACTCATTCAAGGCAGTTGATGAACTTAGCATCACAGTTGAGTCTGGAGAAATCTTCGGGCTACTCGGACCAAACGGCGCGGGTAAAACGACAACCATATCGATGCTTTGCACCATTCTCAAGCCCACATCTGGTACTGCGAAGATAAACGGCTTTGACGTAATCAAGCAGGCAAATCAAGTTCGAAGATCAATCGGCATAGTTTTCCAAGATCCAAGCATTGACGACCGTCTAACAGGCAGAGAAAACCTATACATCCACGCCAACATGTATGGTGTTCCAGCCTCCGAACAGAAAGAACGCATAGACCGCATCTTAAAACTTATCGAGCTGGAGGAAAGAGCAGACGATTTAATGCGCACTTATTCTGGTGGAATGAGGCGTAGGCTCGAGTTGGGACGCGGCTTAATCCATTACCCTAAAGTGCTATTTCTAGATGAACCAACAGTCGGCCTTGACCCCCAGACGAGAGACCACATTTGGAAGTATATTCTGGAGCTAAAGAAGGCTCATGACATTACTGTGGTTTTAACCACCCATTACATGGATGAGGCAGATAGGCTTTCAGACCGCATCGGCATCATGGACCACGGCAAAATCGTTATTTTAGATACCCCGCCTAAGCTTAAAGACACGCTCGAAGGCGACGTCGTCGTAATTAGAACAAGCAAAGTTGATGAGCTCTCCGAACTTGTAACTAAAGGGTTAGGATTAAATAGCAAACAAATCGTTGACGGCGCATTGGAAATAACCGTACGCAACGGCAAAAATGTGATGCCGAGAATTATGGAGCTAGCAACCCAAAACAGCATTTACGTTGAGTCATTGTTGCTGCGGGAACCTAATCTTGAAGATGTATTCTTGCATTACACTGGAAGAAACATCAGAGAAGACACATCCAAAGAACTTCATGGAGCAGCGGCTGCTCGTAGGAGAGCAATAAGATGAGTGAAACCCGCGGCTTCTACAGTCTGTGGCTTAGAGAAATCAAACGGTTCATCCGTGATAGAACGCGGCTTGTAACCAGCTTCGTTCAGCCTCTGCTGTGGCTTATAATATTCGGTGCTGCTTTCGCCGCACGAATTGTGTTGCCGCCAGGCTTGAACTACCAGGAGGTCCTGCTTCCAGGCATAGTCGGGCAGACACTGCTTTTCACAGCAATGTTCATGGGTATCAATGTCATCTGGGACAAAGAATTCGGATTCATGAAAGAAACACTGGTTGCGCCTGTTTCTAGGCTGACAATTTTTCTGGGAAAAATGGTTGGAGACAGCACAGACGCTTTCATGCAGGGTATCATTGTTTTCGCCATTGGCTTAGCCATCGGCATCCCAATAAACCCAATTACGGTTCTTTATGCGTTGCCCGTAATGCTGCTTGTTACTTTTGGCTTGGTTAGTATCGGATTAACAATTGCAAGCTTCATGGGCAACCTTGAAGGTTTCGGTGCCATCCAAACATTCGTGAATCTGCCATTATTCTTTCTAAGCGGCGCGTTGTTCCTCCTCAAAGGCGGCAACCTTCCAAGTTGGCTCACAGATATCGCCGTGTGGAACCCGTTAACTTACGGAATCGACGCGCTCAGACACGTTACTTTGGGCGCTATATGGACTCCCTTTCAGGTTCAATCGTTATGGGTTGACATTGGAGTTGTGGCGTTGTTTGATGGAGTTATGGTTGTAATAGGCACCTGGGCATTCAGCCGAATGAAGTAACAAAGCCTTTTAAGCATTATTTTTAACAGCAGAATGCAAAACAAACCTATTTTTCGGTTATTTTCTTGTTGCCTTGTCAGGAGGAATTTTTGAGTAATAAAAAAGCCTTTAAGCACTTACATCGCATATATTAATGGTGACAAATATGCGAAAGTTAAGAAGCATTATTTATGTTGCCTTGGTTGCCTCAGCAGGTTTGTTGGCAGCTACAATTAGTCCACTAATGATTTTGCTGGCTTCAATGAGTATGATCGCTTTCTTGTCGATTGCCAAGCAAATGAACTTCTACAGGATAGTGCTGATGATGAAAGGTTGGGCGAAAAACATTTCTAGAATCCGCTTTGAGATTCGAGCGAAGCTTCACACAGGCTTCCGCGACTATAGCGACCCAATGGATAATGAGGGTTCACACCGCAGCGGAAGATGCAGCTACGCAAGATAAAACCAGCTTCTTTTTTTGATTTTAAGGAAATAGCTGGATATAACAACTCGTAGAAAAAAATAGAAGAAAAACCTCTTGCTCACAGTAGTGCTTGTAACTAAAAAACTGTCAACCAAGTTCGTTTTAGATCGCTATTCGGGTAGCCTTCGGTAGGTTTGCTTAAAAATTGAAAAAAGGAAATAAAAGAAGAACTGTTTTACTGTTTGTTGGTCATTTCATTTATTTGCTGCTCCATGGCGTGTCCACGACAGTAAACCAATGCTTTCTTGACGCCCGGAACTGATTTTGCGGCGGCTTTTATGTCAGCTGCAAGTTTGAACGCGATTGGGCAGAATGGACTTGTGGGGACAAATTCGACTGTGAATTCTCCCGGAGCTGTTTCTTTGACGCTTTGGATCATCTGCATTTCAGCAAAGCTTTGCCCTGTTTCTGGGTCTTGCACTTTGCCGACTTCTTCACGTACTTGGTCTTCTAACTTGCTCATTTTATAAACCTCAATTAGCTGAAAAGAAATATGAATTGCCATCGCATATAAACCTGATTGCAAAAGTTTAAGCCGTTTAATGGTGACGCACTTTGTTTGAATCCTGCGTGTTCTGCAATATAGTGAAAAAACAAATGCCAGCAAGCATAATTTATCAAAACCAAGCCGTAATGGCTTTTCTGGACATAAGACCCTTAACAATGGGGCATACGCTTGTAATACCCAAGCATCACTACTCGGACATCCTCGATATCCCAGAAGAAGAGTTGATCCAAGTTTATCTGGTAACCAAAAAAGTTTCTTTACCCATCAAAGAAGCCACGCATGCTGACGGCATAAGCATTGTTCAGCAAAACGGCAAAGCTGCAGGGCAAGACATATTCCATTTGCATGTCCATATCGTTCCAAGGTTTGAGGAGCAAAAACTTCCGAGTTTCCACGAGCTTGTGGAAGTTGAAAGAGCAAAACTTGACGATATGGCCAAAAGAATTAAGGAAAAACTCTAAAATTCTAAGCTATTTGATTGAGAATTAAAATTTATAATTAACAAATTTTTAATACGAGAGAAAGCTAAATAATTGTTTTCTGGTGCATTCTTTGAAAACAGTGTTGGGGTCCTCTCCCACAAGCATGCAAATCAGATACAAACGAGTTAAATGCAAGATTTGTTATGGAACAGGCAGAGATACAAGCAACTCTGAAATAGGTGCTCCATGTCTAAAATGTCGCGGAACAGGTTGGCGCTTGTTTCCAGAAGGAAGAACAGAAAAATGCCCAGCATGTTTTGGCAGAGGAAAGGATTACCATTCTGCACTTAATGGGCAAGTTTGCCCTGAATGCGATGGTTTCGGAGAATTTAAGCTGCTTTAATTCAAAGTGGATTCTTGATTATTTTGCAAAATTGAAGCTGAAAACACGCAGGTAGAGTTTCTGGATATTCTTATAAGAATGAAAACCTTGAATTATGTAGAGGTATCTTTAGGTAGGTGGTATTTTTGGCAAATAAAAAAGGCGACAAATACCAATGTGAAGACTGCGGGCTAATACTTTTGGTTGAGGAGCCATGCGGTTGCGAACCATCCGAAATAGTTTGTTGCGGCACACCTATGAAAGCCGTTTCAGGAACAACAAAGGCAAAACCTAAGGCAAGCGTAGCTAAACCAAGCCTTAAAAAAAGTAAATAATTCCTCAAATAAACGTCTTTCTTTTTTTATCTTGTATGAAACAATAAAAATCTAGTCAGCAAAGGGCATTTCAAAAACAATTTAAGACAAAAACCATAAATAATTTTCATTAAAAAATAGGGTTTCCGCAAAAACGCGGAATTTGCTTTACATTGGCTTCTTTTCCATTTTCATTTTCGGCATGAGAACTGCGTCTATCGCGTGGCAAACTCCATTATCCACCATTAAATCGGGTTTGATGATGTTGGCTCCGTTAACCTTGATGTTTTTATGTAGGTGCCAAGTTTTCGCATCGATCTTTAATTCTCCTCCGTTAAGAGCTTGCAAATATTCGTGCTTGGCTAGATCAGCAGCCGTCATTTTCCCTTCAGCCACGTGGAAAGTCAAAACGTCCTTCAGCTTAGCTGTGTCCTTGAGCAACATGTCAAGCGCGCCTTTAGGCAGTTTAGCAAAGGCTTCGTCAGTGGGCGCAAAAACAGTGAATGGACCTGGACCTTTAAGCGTGTCAACTAATCCGGCAGCCTTAATTGCGGTTACAAGAGTTTTGAACATGTCCGAAGAAATGGCAGTATCAACAATATCCGCCAAAATTTTCACCTCCAACCAAAATTGCTTTTAAAAACTACGTTGATACACTAGAAAAAATGAACTATAAAACCTTTGCTCACTTTCTATTGCGTCGATTTGTAGCGCCAAAAACCTATGTAAGGCGCCTCCGAACCCATCTGCCAAAGGGCAGCTGATAACTCGCCGTAGTGGATCATATCCTCAATAACCATGTGATTTAAACCAATTTCAACGCTTACATGCAGCCCAGGCTTGTCACCCCAGGGAACAACAATCTCTCGACAAAGTTCCTCGGTCGATAAAGTACTGAGGTAGTTTTCAGTGTCTCCTTGAATCTTAAGCATATACTTTTTCAACGCTTCTATGTCGTCGAAGGTTTCAAAATCGAGGTCAACCCATTCCTTGAATTTGCCTGTGATAATGTAATTGATCCATCTGTCCTCGACAAGCGTCAAATGCAAAAAAACATCCCGCATGGAATCAAAACTCAAACCCCTAGGCTGTACAACTGCTGCCCAAGGCAACTTTGTGAAGGAGTCAAAATACAAACGGCGAACAACGTGATTATAACGAACCAAGTCAGCAACTTGCATGATATGATGTATACTCCAATGCATATTTAAAATTTCAGAGACAAAAAGTTAATTGTCATAGCCTATGTGGGAGGTCTTTTTTGAGCGTACTGATACCTGCGTGGTTTGCCTATTCGTGTAAGTATGTTGTCCTTGACAAGGTCTACGAGTGCGTGGGCTACGGCTGTGCGGTCGTAGTGGAATCCTCGGCGTGCTAGTTCGCTGTGGACATCGTCGAGTCCTTTGGGTTCGCTGAACCAGTTTTCTTCCCAGAGTTTTTGGATGAGTCCTTTACAAGTTTCAGCTCGCGGCGGTGGGTTCTGGCGTTCGGTAACTTGGCTGAGGTTGGTGTTTTTTAGGCGGTCGGTGACTGCTTGAAGTATCTTGTCGACGGTGTTTTGAATTTGGTCTTCTTGGGATTCTATTTCGAATTCTATTTCGCCGATTTTCATTTTGACTTTGATTGGTGGTTTTTGCGGTTTTTCTGTCAAGTCTTTCACTATTGCATATTGAATTGTGCAATATGCACATGCACAATACTTAAATATTTCACCAACATGTTGTTGAATATTGGTGAATCATGGTGATTGAACAATATACAATTACTAACAAATATAACTTTCCACAACCCACTATCGACACAGCCCTCCCACAACGCTTCCTTGAACAAAGCCTTTACTCCCTGAGACATGTCCAACACCAAGCCTTCCAACTTAACCCGCAAAACCTCCACCAACCCACGCTAACCGAACAATACCCCTCCAGCATTCAGCTAAAACCAGAACCAATACAAATAAAAGCAGACCACCAAGAAACCCTAATCGCCGCCATCGACACCTCAACCATGAAAATTGGAGAAACAAGCACAGGAATCATCGTCGCCATACGGGGAGCGATCACCTGGCGCCAAAACCACAGTTACAAGTACACACGGCTAGGTCCATTCATCTTCCACATAACCGAAGACAACAAGAACACAGTCTACAACACGCTAGAGCACGCCTACTTCAGCACAACCTACAGCAGCATGCATCAGTCAGCCCCAAACCTCATGCAGATGCCTGCGCGTCTCGCCAGCCTTCTTGAACGATGGATGCAAACGATGGTTGCCAAAACCGTTAAAGAAGGCATAATCCTTTTTGACGGCTCACTAACATCGGGAACCATAGATACGCCAACCCAGCGGCTCCGCGAAATACTCAGCCATGCACGAAGAAACTGCAGCACCGTCCTCGCATTCTCAAAAGCCACAACCCTGAGGGCAAACGGGATTCTGATAACTGAGCAGCTTCCCGATCATGAGCCACCTTACTTGCTTGAAACCTCAGGGTTACACTCGAAGCCGCCGATTTTGCTGCTGGGCGACGTTTATGTAGCGCGGCTTAATAGGGCAAATTTCGCGTTTCGCTTAGACATCGACAAAGAAACGAACGCCGACCAAAGAATTTGTGCCATGCAGAAATTAGTAGGCAACGACCTTTACACGCAAAGCTACCCAGAAACCCTACGGCTCTCGCACATCTTGTGCACGTTTACTGCAAATGAAGTCTTAGCCATCAAGCACTTCATCACCCGCAAGCATGGCATCGAAATCGTCAACCGACCCGACATGCATCGACTGCTTTTTGGGCCCTTAGGCAAAGGGGAAATCTACTCATGAAACTCTACAAAAAAGAAGGCAACATCCTTCAAGTCATCAGTTTCCCCACAGAAAGCGCTGAAAAAGGCGATTACCTGCTGGTTGAGGACCAAGACGCAGGGAAAGCGTTAAT
>JBEKVK010000077.1:0-8377 GCA_049514075.1 Bathyarchaeia archaeon
GTTTTCAGTATAAAAGTGTACGTGGGAAGGCGGGTCCGACGGGAATTGAACCCGCGACCCCCGGATTAAAAGTCCGGTGCTCTAGCCTGACTGAGCTACGGACCCGCTCGATGTTTGTTGCGGCTATAGGAAAATGTGAAGGGGTTTTTTAGCGTTTCTATTAAAAGTTCACTAAAAAGAAATAGGTAGTGGGGTTGTTTAAGCTTTTAGGACGGTTGTCATGAAACTTTTGATTTTGTCGTGTGAGTTGAGGATTGTTTGGATAGTTTTTGCGCCTTTTTCAGTGAGTTTGTAAACTCTTTTGCGTTCAATCCATGCACCTTCAACTAAGCTGTTTCGCTCAAGGGAGTAGAGGAGGGAGTACACCGTGCCTGAGCTTACGAGGAAGCCGAATTTATTGTGTATGAAAGATATTACGTCGTAGCCGCTTATTGGGCCATTTTGGAGTTCATTCATTATTATTGTATCCATGAACGTTTTGATTACACGTTCATGCATTTTCTTGATTATTCTGGCTTCTGACTTTTCGCCGTTTACCGTTATTGTTAATGCCACCATGTTTTCGCTCTCGCTGTTTGTTTATTCGTGTTTAGATATATAAGTATTATTCGGATTTAGAATAGTTTGTTATAACAAGAATAGAAAAGTTTAAACAGACTTAAACAAATCGCTGGCGGGGTCGTCTACCACTTAATGGGCCGCAGCGTCAATTCCTTGTCATAAATGATGTATAAAACAGTACGCGCTAGTTGCCCTGATTGACATGCAAATGTCAAATTCCGCGATCAACAGCAGAAAATGTTTTGCTTATTCAATGCAGAAACACATCCAGATACCGTCTAATTTTACTGCAAAGAATCTATTTCGCTGCCTCAAAATCCTATCTTAATAGTTACCGATATACATGCATGTTAAGAAACGTTATTTGTTGTTTTACGCTAAAAGTGTTCGGTGCCCCAAAATTGATTTCATGGAAATATACATTTAAAAGATTAAATGAAGAATACGAAATTGCTAAGAAAAAGCAGCAAGCAATAGACAAACTATATGCAAGCGGCAAAATTTCACAGTCGACCAAAGACTCTTTTAACATTGAGATCAGCGCAGCCATCGTTGCAATTGAGAAACAGCAAAAAGAACTTGCGGAAGGAATGCAGTCGAAGGCTCAGGATTTGGAGAACCAGCTCAAAACGTTGGAAACGCTTCTTGCCAGCTATGAGATTCAGCATGTTGCCGGAGAAATTGACGACGAAATCTATGAACGCGAAATAAGTCTTTTATCAACCGGATTGGATGCGACCAAAACTGAGTTAGTGACTATAAAACAGATTACGAACTCACTTTTTGCTCCAGCAACCCCAGCAGCTCCAGAGCCAATTGTAGCAGCGATTCCAGAAGTTGCGCCAGTAATGGACGCAGCTCCCGCCCCAGTAATTGTTGAGTCTGCCCCAATTGAAACCGTTGCAGAGCCAGCGCCAATAGAGCCGACCATCGTTGAAACCGCTCCAATTGAAATTGCAGTTGAAGTGGCAAAAGCAGAAGCCGCCCCAATCGAAACCCCCCTCATCGAAGCTGCTCCAGTTGAAGCTGCCCCGATAGAAGTTGCTCCAGCAGAAACAGTTACAGCCCCAGTCGAAACCGCCCCCATAGAAACCCCAGTTATTGAGACTCCAGTTGAAACTGCTCCTATAATTGAAGCTACCCCAGTTATTGAGACTCCAGTTGAAACTGCTCCTATAATTGAAGCTACCCCAGTTCCACGCCTGCCATCATTGAGACGCCGGTTGTTGAGGTTGCCCCAGTAGAAGCAGCTCCAGTTGCAACTGTTGAGCCTGAAGTTCACGAGATAGTTGAGCCTGCCCCCGAGATTTCCCCACAAGAACCAGCAATAGTTGAGCCCGCCATTGAAGAGCCAATCATTAACATTGAAACTGCGGCTCCTGAACCAGCCCCAGTTGTCGAAGAACCAGCGATTGTGGTTGAAGCAGCTGAAATTGCCCCTGAAGTTGTTGAAGCTCCAAAAGAGCCAGAAGTTGAAGCTCCGATTGACGCTTTCGAAGTTGCCCCAGCAGCTGAAGTTGAAACTACCCTTGACAAAGTAATTGAGCCCGAGCTTGAAACTATCATTGAGCCCATAACTGTGGAGGAGGTACAAGTTCCAGCCCACCCTTTAGAAGCGCCCCATGCGGCGCAGATGGAAACAGCTCAAGAACAAAACGAAGAAGAAGCCGCAGCAGAAACAGAAGACTCCAATAACTCAAAATAAACGTATTCTCAAGCTTTCTTTTTCTTTTTTGTAACTTTCTTATTCTCACAAGAGTTAGGCTTACAAAGTGTGGACTTTTTAGCATAGGCAAATGACCGGTTTTTTGGTAGGTCTAAGCCGAAAAACAGGTTGGCTAAAGACCGCTGTTGTTGATTACTTTGCCAGAGTTGGCGTCGATGACAAGCACAATTTTTTTCCCTTTATTGTCAAACTTTGCAAACCATACCGGTACGTGAAGCAATTCCACATCACCAACATCGCAATCAGTATGCATCGACTGAATTGCTTGATATTTGGCGTGCGCCTTTTGTGATTGAAGCTGATCAACTAGGGTTTTTGCTTGGGTTTTAGCGCCTTCTTCGCTGATGTCGCCGTTTAGTATCTTAACATCCTTGGGCAGCTTGGCTATGTCGAATAATTCTCTGCCTCCAAGGATGAATTGGTAATCATGGGGCTGATAATCCGTGAGAGCTTTTAGCGCGATTACAGGGAAGTTGTAGTTCTCATCCATCTGCTGTGCGTTCTTGTTTCCTCCTCCACGACCCATACCCATTCCCATCCCGAATGCCATAATTCGTATCCGCTTCAACCCGAGAATTCCCGCAAACGGGTTATCTGTTTTCAACTGACCTTCGAACACGCGTCTGCCTCCTCTGCCGCCTCGCCTTCCTCCGCCTCCCCCGCCGCCCATTCCGCCGAGTATTACACCCATCAATGCGGCCGCAGTAGCTGTCTGGGCAATTTGTGCAGTTTGATTCGCGACGGTTATGGCTGTTCTGGCTGAGACGCTTACAATCCAGTAGGGCACGTAGGTGAGGCTCATTTCTTCTTGTTTAGAGTCTTCAAGGCGGTGTCTGTGAAGAATGCCATTGTTTACTAGAGGCTTGATTATTGTATTTACCTGGTCAACAGTGGTTACCTTCAAAGTAAGCATTGTCTGCTTCTGAAGGTTAGTCCAACCTTGATTTCCCAAAGTAACTCCGCTGCCGCAGTACATGCAGGTTATAACCATTTCACCAAATTTGGGCGCAATTGGCGCTCCGCAACTTGGGCATTTCAAGGATTCTACCCCTGAAGGCGCAAGAATGGGTCCAGTAGAAGTTGTCTTAGCCGCCTTCGGAGCGTTTAACGATGTGCTTTTTCCACATTTCGTGCAGAATGCCGTGCCCTCTGGGAGTTCAGTGCCACAGTTGCCACAATACAAGTTTATACACCAATATTTTTAGTTTAAGTGCGTTTATGTTTCTCTTAAGTTTTCCCCAGAATTTACCCAAATTTATCAAATTAAAAAAGGAAACGCGGGTAAGTCGAAAGCGGAAAATTAAAAAAAATTGACTTCCGCCTAGTCAACATTGGGTATGAAAGAAGTGGTTGACGCTGGGTTTGCTGTGCTGAACTGGGGCGTTGGGAAGGATCGTCTTCTGAGCGGCGGCGACGGCATTGGAGATGGCGGATCAATTTCCAGTGGGATATGTTCTATCAGTCTTCTTCGCCTCCGTGAACGGTTGGCACTACGGTTGTTTCGAGCAAGGTTTCTCTTCGGATGACGGTTAGTTTGGTTTCTTTGTCCACGACGTCTTCGGCCAGTAGCCTGGGCAAGTCATAGAAGTCGGTGACGGGTTTGCCGTTGAACTTCACGAGTACGTCGCCCATGGCTAAACCTGCTTTGCGGGCGGGTGAACCTGCTTCAACGCTAAAGATCATAACGCCTGTTTCCTGCTCTAAGCCTGCTTGCTCTGCGATTTCCTCGGGGATGGCGACTGTGTTAGCGATTATTCCAAGGTAGCCTCTCTGCGCTATGCGTCCAGTCATGAGCCTGTCTGCTACGATTTTGACTTTGTTGATTGGGATTGCTATGCCTCTTTGCCACACGTAAGCTGTGTTTATGCCGATAATTTTTCCTTCAGCGTCTACGAGTGGTCCGCCGCTGAACCCTGGGTTAAGCTGTGCGTCCGTGGCTATGATATTCTCCATTTGAGTTGCTCCGCGCCAGCCTCTGATTGTGCTGTTTACGCTTGTGACCATGCCGCTGGTGGCGGTTGGTTGGCTACGGTTGAATGGATTAGCTAAGGCAACGACGTATTGGCCTACGTTGAGTTTTTCTGAATCGCCTATTTCTATTGGTGTGAATTCACCTTTCTCGGCCTTGAGCAAAGCTAAATCGCTGTATGGGTCCGTACCCATGATTTTTGCATGGAAGGTTTTTTCGCCCTGCCCGATTTTGACTGCGCCGCATCCTCCGACGACATGGTTGCATGTGACGATGTAGCCGTCTTTTGTCAAAACGACGCCTGTGCCATGCGACATTTCCGCTTTTACGCTGACGACAGACTTTGAAACTTTGCCGATCAACATACTTGTTGCTTCTGAAATTGATTTGAGAACTTCTAATGGGTTAGATAATTGACTCATTTTGTTTTTCACCGCAAGAGTATACATCAAAATAGTATTTGTTGACTAAGGAACACCCAAACCTAGTCACGGAAATTGCTTGGGCTGTCTTTAAGTGAATAGCTGAGCACCAAGCTTAAGATATACAATCAGCATTTTTTTACCCGGTTAATCTTCTATGGCTTGCCGTTTGAACTTACAAAGACACCTGCTCTAATCTCACATTTTCCTATATCGGTCCTTTGGAGCAAAGCAAAAGGCTTTTCAATTTAATGCAGCTTTGGTTGTTTGTGGAATAATGGAGAAAGTTTGGGAAGAGCTCAAAAAAATCGAAGCTGAAGCAGAGAAAATCAGAAGCGACGCTCAGCAAAAATCCCAAGACATAACAGCTCTTGCTCAACTCAATAGTGAGAAACTGGTTGCTAACAGCCAAACCTATGCCGATGAGGAAGGGCAACATCTTTTTGTAGGTACGGTTGAAGAAGCCAACCGCAGACGGGATGAACATTTGAAAGCTAACGAAGTGGTCACTGAGAAGTTGAAGGTGCAGGCGGGAAAACGAATGGAACTCGCGGTCAAAGCAGTATTGGGCGCAATAGTCGGGGAAGCCAGATCTTGAGTCAGGTAACACAATACGCTGCCGTTCTAGCTAAGATAGGGGCTGAAAAAAGCAAACTTTTGGGAGAAGCAAAAATCAGGTCTTTGCTGGAAAGCAAGGATTTAGCGACTTTTGCAGCTCAGCTGCGAGACACCACTTACCAGACGCAAATTGCCAAGGTTTTGTTGCCCTTGACGGGCCGGAAACTTGAACGGGCTTTCACCGAAAACTTGATCGAAACCTACGTGAAGATGATTAAAAACTCCCCAGCCAAGGCAGCGGGCTTTCTTTCCGTTTACGTTTTGCGGTTCGAAGTAGAAAACCTCAAGACCCTGATAAAATCGATTAACGGCGAACTTAGCATTGAAGAAAGATTAAGCAGAATCTACTTTTCTGCTGAAGACTTTCTTAAAAACCGAGTAATCCTTGAAGAAGCGGCTAAATCTTCAAATTTGAAGCAAATGCAAACCTCCATTAAAAGTTCACTGTATGCGTCAACTCTCAGCCGTGGCATGCAAGGCTACGAGGAGAACGGCTCAACTTCAGGGTTCGACATTTCGCTCGACAAAGTCTTCTACGATAGCCTTCAGGACAGGTACGAAAAGCTACCTCGAACCGAGAAGCCACACGTTAATTTTTACGTAGCCATGGAAAACGACGGCTTCACGCTTCTATCGATTCTAAGGGGAAAAATCTTGAATTACGACGCGAACTGGCTGAGAGCCGCTATGCCTCCTAAGAATTTTAAACTCACACCTGAAACAGTTGAAGCTATGCTTACGGCGCCTGATTTCGACACAGCTATGAGAGACGTCTCCGAAACCTTCTATGGAAAATTCTTCGCGAAAGCCCCAAGCCCAGAGGGGACATTAGGAGTCGCTGAAAAGGCCTTCAAGAAAGGAATATTTACGCATGCAAAAGCCAGTACCGTTGGTGAAATCTTCAACGTTGGGGCGCCACTTGCCTTTATGATGGTCAAAGAAGCGGAAGTACACGATTTGATTGCTGCAACTGCAGGAATCGAAGGCGGGGTTAGCCCGAACACCATCCTCAGTCAAATGTCGTTTTAAGTTTCCTTCCCGTTTTTCCTGGGAATGTGGATGTCGGTGTAAATGAAATTTTGTTTGAATGCATGAAACTCGACTCCGTTTCCAGCGTAGAATTTGCTGAACCACTCGTAGAAATGCAGTCTTAAGGTGTGGATGAAAACGATCAACCCTTCAAAAGCGATTACGAAAATGTTTCCGCCGACGATGATCACGCCGCTGACAATCAAGCCGAACCCGGCTGATCCGCCTACCTGGGCAGCAATAGTGTAGGTTACATAAAGTAACGCCCAGTGTGCCATAAGCAAAGCCAGAATTCGAGCGTAAGAGATGCTGTTGCTAAGAAAACGCGTCGCCATGTCGCCGCTCTCAAAAATCCTTTGTCCCAAGGGTTCAGGCTTTTCCACGTTAAGCCCAGCCGGCAGTCGGGTTGAGGCTTTTGTAGCAGCCATGTAAATCGGTTTGGCGAAAGTCACGAAAATAAACGGAACGATCAAAAGTAATACGGGTCCTGAAAACCACTTTGCAAAATTTAGCTTGTAAATTACGACTAAATAGACGCCGCCGAGGTAGAATGCCATTTTTGGGATGGACGTCAAAACAGCGTCAATTAAGTCGTGCTTAAGCGTAAAATTTACCATTTCCAAGACTAAGCCGCTGAATATCTGAATTACACCGACGATCAGGGCGAAGACGAGGAAGCCAAAAACATTGGTTACCTGAAATGGCCTAAACCATAAAGCAGGAATAAGATCCTTGCCGAAAACTTCTCCGAATAGGGCGCCTGCAATGGTTGCGGCTAAACCGCACATTGCCAAGATATACGCTAAATTCTTTATTCCCTGATTTTTCTTGACAAGCATCCCCACTACGAAGCCGCCTATCATCAGGATTAAGCCGTGACCTAGGTCGCCAAACATTAAGCCGAAGAGAATTGGAAATGAAATTGCCATGATGGGGGTTGGGTCTACTTCCCCATAATGAGGTAACCCGTAGAGTTTTGTGACTTCTTCGAAGGGGCGCACAAACCTGTTGTTGCTAATTCTCGTCGGGGGTTTTTCAGGTTCAGCCACGTCTTGATACATAACTATGGTTTTTTCCCCGAGCAAGGAATGAACTTCCTTCTTGAGAGCCTCCAGATTTTTCTTGGGAACGAACCCCTTGATGGTTGCGAGTCTTCCTGACAGAAGCATTTTTTTCTCAGCGTAAAGCAAAGCCAAAATGTTTTCAACAGTTTCTTTCCATACTGGCAGGTTGTTCTTGTTTTCCGCGCCTAATTCATACAGTGAACCAGAAATCGTTTCTTCTTTTTTCAAGTTCTCTTCTAAGCGGCCGTTGACCTCTACGAGGGCATCGCCGGAGTGGTATGGCAAATCTTTTGGAATTGAAAAAACTTCTCCGCGGTTAGCTTTAACGATTTTTTCCACGTCTGCTCCTTGTTTTACCGAAGCAGCTATGATTACGAAGCTCTCTTCTTTTGTAAGGATAGAGTGGCTTAGGATTAGTGGGAACTGGGCAAGTCCCGCTTTTAATGCTTCGAAGTTTTTATGCGGGACAGATGCGGCTGTTACGTGTATTAATTTCAGTGTCTGAACGGCTTCAAGGTCAACATGGTTGGTGTCGAATATTGTGAGCATTTTCTTGACGCTGTTAAGCTGGACTGTTTTTTCTTTGAGGCTGGATAAGGAGGTGTTTAAACCTTCAACTTCCAGCTTAAGCTGTGAAACCTTTTGGCTGGTTGATTCCGCGAGGGCTTGCCAGTTTTCAGCCGTCACTTGTGTTCTATTCGGTTGATCTGCCCTGAACAGATCAAGCGGACTTGGTTTTTCTTGGTTTAGCTGTTTGATTAAATCGTTCGCGTTGGAAAGCGACTCTTCCGCCTTCTGAATCTCCTGGCTGTTCTCAAGGAGGCTTACATTTTCAGGGATTTCTTCTATGTGGAATTTTCCGAAGCTGCTTAACGCTTCCAGTACTGATTCAACGTCTTTTCTGACGCAGATAATCGAGGTAAAAGTCATTCGTTCTGGTCTGAGCATAATGCCAATAAAACTGTGGTCAACCTAAGCATTTAAAGGT
>JBEKVK010000078.1:0-6587 GCA_049514075.1 Bathyarchaeia archaeon
TAATTTTAATGACAGTTTATAAAAAGGGTTATCAATAAAGTCTACAGCACATTAAGCATTGATGAGCGTGTATTTTAATTTGCCCAAAAATCAAGAGCCTAACGAGTCAATAAAAGAACTCATAATTAGGATCGTGCAAGAGCAGAAACCGGAAACGGTACGTCAACTGATGAGATTTGTCCATGAGACGACTGACGTGTCAGAAAAAAAGATAATTAATCTCCTTAACCAACTTGAAGATGAAGACAAAATCCATTTAAACTTGAAACAAGAACTAGCATCAGAATCCATTAGAACTTACCTTTTTACGTTAGAGTCAGCATGGTACTGGATTATAATAGCATTAGCCATAGCCACTATGATAACTGTTCTTACAATTCCACAAGTTTGGTATCCATTTGCCTATATTCGCAACGTTTTAGGTGTGATATTTGTGCTCTTTTTGCCCGGATTCGCCTTCACAAAAGCTTTTTTCCCAGCGAGACTTCCGATTCAAACATCTTCACAAAGCCTAGACATGTTTGAACGCTTTGCCTTGAGCATCGGGTTGAGCATAGCTCTCGCCTCCATAGTTGGCTTGATATTATACTATACCCCCCCGGGTCTTGGTTTGACCCCAATAATCCTAAGTCTGCTAGCCTTGACCTTGGTTCTTGCCACTGTAGCCGTAGCTCGAGAATACCGAGCAAAATCAAATACTATTCAACGAATTCTTTAGTATTCTCAGGTCTAACGACCAAGACAAGTTCAATGTGTTAATGAATCTGCAAAAAACGAATGGATTTTTTAGGATCAAGCCTGCCTTTCTGATCTATTGAATCAGAAAACTGGAAGGACCCGACAAGGAAGGTACGCTCACGTTTCCCAAACAAAATTAACGCTGCACAGTAAACGAGTTAACAAAAGGCAAAATTACCACTTTCTTTATTAGTGAACCTCTGCAAAAAGTCTCTGTGAGAGCACAGGTACTCTGTTGAGATAGGAAAAAGACCTACTGTCTGCAGTCCAGTTGTAGAATTTGCTCTTAAGTCCTCTTTTCGGAACCCTGAATTCAAAATTATTTCTAATCGTTGCTCTCCATCGCGACTTATACTCTTCGTCTCCACGTAAAAAATCAAGCTCTTTCAACTTTTTATCAATTCCATATTTTATGAGGTTCTTGAAGGCCAAGTGACCAGGTCGATATCTAGAATATTCAGGGTCGAATCCACAAAGGTAGGCGTATAATTTTCCATTGTACTCATATGAGTAAACAGTTGAAACAGGTTTATCATTGAATGTTAAAAAGAAAAGACCTAGCCAGCTCTTTTCCGCAAAAGCATTTGCCAAGTCTAGGTGAAAGCTCCTCTTGGCGCTATCTGAGAATACGCCCCCATTGCCTTTCGCCACTTGACTTTTCTGATGCAATTCAAAGAGGACTTTCATGGCTTCTTCAACGGTCCCGATTTCGTCGTATCTTACGAAATCGACCCTGAAATCTTTTAATGCTTGCTTTTCCCATACTTTCAGATTTCTCCGCATGTTCGAACCCAAACTCTGACTAAATACCTCGTAATTATCAGGAAGCGGGACATATGGGCAGGTGCTGGTTACCGAACGAGAAACTCCAAAACCTTCTTCTTTTACACCTTCAAGCAACCTGGCCGTAAAGGATTCTTCCGGAACCTCCCCAAATACAACACGGTCCGCATCGTCCGAGTCCTCAAATATGCTTTCGATTAATTGTTTAACGCTTTTAGCTGCCTTTTGAAAATTAGTTACTAAGAAACATTGGTAATCAGCGTCCCCAGAAGCAACAAGTTCTGCCTTACAACGTCTTGAACCGAAAACTTTACATTTTGAATACATTACAGGAACAACAAGCGAAACCGCTCCTTGACTTTCTGCGGTAAAAAGTTTTAGTTCTCTTCCTTTCCCAAAATGTTTCCACCATAAGGTGAGCCACTCATATGTCGAAAACGGGTTATTGTCAAAACTTTTGGCAAGTAGTTGATTCCACTCTGTTTCAAAGGTGTTAATTTCGTCAATTTTCTGAAATTCAAGAATTGCCATTGAATACATCTTCTTTACAGAAGATGAAAATTAGGCAGCTTAAAAGAAACGTTTCCGCTATGACAATATTTCTGAAATCGCAATATCGCAAAAACCCGAAGTCTTAAGCATCTGCGCGATTCTTAGAACACTCACTCGTTATATCAATGTTGAACAAAAACGAAAATATCAGAAATCGTAATAAACTTTAAAAACCTGTCTGAATCTTAAAATGAAGCATCTTAGTGATGGATCGTGTTTGAATGAACAAAAGAGTACTATTAACGATTATTGTGGCGTTTTTAACCGTTGTAATGTTAGCCCCTTTGTTGATTCAAGTTGCAAGGGCAGATTACATATTCAGCGATGGATTTGAAAGTGGTAACCTTAACGCGTGGAGTGTCACCTACGGCACGCTTTCCATAAACACTCAAACTGTTAACAGTGGGATCTATAGTGTTGAAAGCCAGCCGACTGGGCTAAACATGAATTTGTATTATCAAGCATTAAGTTCTGTTCCAAACCCAATAGATGCCCGAGAGTACGTATACGTAAACTCGACAAGTGTTCCGTCAACACCCGGAGACTATTATCAAGTGGGTGGATTCTCCACATCCTCTGGCGGTCAGTTCGGAAACGGCGAAATATGTGTGTTCAATGTGGGTGGGACGCTTTACTGGGGGCTATACTACCGCGACGTTTCATCGGCACCGGGTGGTTTTTCATTTTCCATTAGCAACGATAACAGGACGTCAGATGCACATCCGGTTACAATCGGTTGGAACTGTTTAGAGATAGCGCAAACTACAGGTACGTTCAATCAACGAAACGGTGTAGAACAGTTATACCTAAATGGTGTTTCTATTCTTGACGTTACAACATATAACTATGATAGGACTGTTGCAGACGTTGTCATTGGTGGGTATCAAAGCGTCGCTAAGCCAAGTGATAGTTGGAATTATTATATTGATGATGTTGCCGTTAGCGGTAGTTACATCGGACAATTACAATACCAGTTGACAATGTCAACCAACTATGGAACCGTTACTCCTGCAAGCGGTTCTTCTTCATATAACGAAAGCCAAGCAGTCACAATAACTGCAACGCCGCCAACGCCGATTCAAGGTGAACGTTATATCTTTCAAGGATGGACAGGTACAGGACCAGGAAGCTACACTGGACTAAATAATCCCGCGACAGCACAGATTAACGGCAACGTAACCGAGACAGCTGCTTGGGAACACCAATACCTTTTGACTGTAAATTCAGCACACGGCACAGTCAGCGGTGGAGGATATGTTGATTCCGGCACTTCCCAAGTTGTTTCAGTTAGCCCCACAACTGTCCCTGGAACCACTGGAACTCAATACGTTTTTGCTGGTTGGAGCGGTGACGCTTCAGGCACTTCTGCAAACTCAAACCCCATCACAATGAATAGCCCTAAGACGGCTACAGCCAACTGGCAAACTCAATACTTTTTAAACGTGACTTCTGCCCATGGCACTGTTGGCGGCTCAAGCTACTACAATTCTGGCACTAACGCAACAGCCACGGTTTCTCCATTAACAGTGGCTGGCACTACAGGAACTCAGTACGTCTTTACTGGTTGGAGCGGTGACGCTTCAGGCACTTCTTCCCCGTCCAACAACATCACGATGAACGGTCCTATGACAGCTACAGCGAACTGGCAAACTCAGTACAACTTGATAATTAGCCAATCTGGCGTAGGCTCAGACTTCTCGAATAACTTCATTACAGTGAATGGAACAGCCTATAACAGCACAGGCTTTTCAATTTGGACAAACCCAGGGACCGTATACTCGTTTAGCTATCCATCTCTGCTAACTGTAAATGCAAACGTTGAGCAGTACGTATTGACTGGGATCAGCGGTAACAGCACGGCTACATACTTGACTGTTTCAGCACCCATTACAGTTGTTGGAGCTTATCAAGCTCAGTACTACTTGACTGTAACTTCAACTTACGGTTCACCTTCTCCTTCAAGCGGCTGGTTAAACAACGGAACAAGTGTAACTGAGTTTGTTGCATCTCCAGTCGCAGGAGCAACGGGGACTCAATACGCTTGTACAGGCTGGTCTGGTGCTGGCAGCATTCCTGCTTCGGGTGCAACATCAGTTGTGACGTTTACAATTAGCGCGGCTTCAAGTATTACATGGAATTGGCAGACTCAGTACTTGGTATCGTTTGTTTCTAATCCTTCGGATGTAGGCACCACAAGTCCCTCTGGCTCTAACGTCTGGGAAAACGCTGGTTCTCTTTCAATATTCACGTCCACAAGTAACGTTGGCTACAAATTCTCTTCATGGTCTTCAAGTACAGGAAGCATCACGTTTGAAATTCCATCTGCTTCTTCTACGATAGCCACCATTAGTGGGCCTGGAACGATAACGGCTACCTTTGCAAGTGTGCCGAATCCTACACCTACACCTGTTCTTACTGCTTCTCCATCGCCATCTCCAAAACCCTCTTCGTCGCCTACCGTTTCGCCGACCGCAACAGCCTCATCTTCCCCAACCAAAACTCCATCCCACGCTAACAGCAACGCAACAATTCTTTATGTTTCAGTCGGGGTAGTTGTTGCAATAGTGGTAGTAGGATTAGCGACGTTCCTTTTCCTAAGGGGAAGAAAGCCAAAGTAAAATCCTCAAAAATTTCCCCCTTTTCCAATATTTTGCCAAAATGAATCAATCAAATTTTTAAACAAACACAAATCCGATTTCAAAAAACATTTTCTGCCAACCTTTGCGGCAGACGCGTTCTTCTCTTATCCAGTGAACTCCTCAGGATACCCAAAAACCAAGTTAATTCAAATACCCTCTGGCCTTGCTAAATTTGAGAAGTGCGCTTCTCAATAAACCTTATTTCTTTTTCGCTCCAATTGCTGGCTATGCTCAAACGAAATAGAGTAGCCTCATTGTTCGTGTTGCCTTTTGCTGTTTTCATATGGCTGGTTGGATGGACCATGTGTTTAGCAGGCGAAGAAAAGGTAACTAAACAAAACAAAATCGTCAAAATCAAATGAGCTAACTAAATTTGCAGTTGCCCTATAGGATGAGTCGAAGGAGAGTCAAAAGACTCCATGTCATTTTGTTCACTGATTCTTGCTTTTGAAAACTTCTTAGCAGCCGACCTGTATCGATGACATTGTCACCTTTGAAGGTTTAACTTATTTTTTTAAGCAGCTTCGACCCCACCTGAGCTTAAAACTTGAAGGAACCAAGTATCTAATAATCTAAAAGGCGTTCATCTTTTAGAATAATATATTAATCAAAAGCTGCACAAGTGTTAAAGATGCTTCAAATCAAGAAAATGAGCGCCAACCAGGACATAATGACCGTGATCGTGATAGGCGTAGTCCTCATGACTGGCGTCATCATGATTGTGTTCTCGGTGATGAATGGATCATCATTTCTAGCTATACTAGGCGTTTCCGTAGCTTTCTGGAGCGCGCTCCTTCTCTTCTTTACTCCGACGAAAAGCACATTTCTCGCTTTTTTGAAAGCTTCTGCAAGCGCAGGGGGAAGCAACATTGAACGCTCCCTCATAGAATTCAATTCGGATGAAAAAGGCGTGTACTTGCCGCCCCAAAACCTTCAGAACTTCGAATCTAGTCTCGTATTCGTGCCAAAAAAAGCTCAGATACCTTTGCCCACGGCCAATGAAACAAACGATAAGTTGTTCGCTGAGAAAAAAAATGGACTATTTCTCACTCCTCCCGGGTTTGCCCTTTCCATGATGTTTGAGAGTGAACTCGGTTTGTCTTTCAGAAAGATTACTCTCCCTCAAATGCAAATAATGATCACGAAATTAATTCATAATTTGAAATTTGCGGAAGGTGCAAACGTGCGAATTCAAGATAAAGTCATAACCTTAGAAGTAACTGGCAGCATTTTTAACACGCTTTGCCAAGAAACCCGGAGCAGTCAACCCCGAACGCATCTGCAAGTCGGATGCATTTTAGTGAGTGCTTTCGCATGTGCATTTTCCAAAGCCTCTGACAAACCGATAACAATCCAAAAAGATACATTGAACTCCGAAACCAAAACTCTATTAGTAGAGTATCGTATGGAAGAAGTATAGATATGTTACTTCCCCCCGTGACTTTGCAAAACATAAGCGTACTCCTTGCGGTGAGCTCGATTCTCCTCCTTGTTACGGCTGAACTTGTGCCTTATATCTCGGGGGAAAAGACGTTAATCTCAGAAATTAGGAAACTTCGGAATATGGCACTAGTGCTTGGTGTATTGTTCTTGATGACTATCATCATACAATACTTACCTTAACCTTAGCATTCTCCGCAAGATTTGTGAGAAAAAACTATCACAACATGGTCCACCACAACAAACAATTGCATTTGAGTCAACTAAGCATTAACAACCAACAGAATTAGTAAATATGTATGTTTCAAATTGCGTCTAACCATCTGTGCTAACATGTGTCAAATTCAGATCCAAGATGACATCTTTGCTTCAACATCGAGAATGTTGCCTATTATCTATAACGGAATAAAATATAATAGTGTAGAAAAGGTTAAA
>JBEKVK010000079.1:0-6494 GCA_049514075.1 Bathyarchaeia archaeon
ACCCATCAATTCAGACAATAAACCCGAGCATAACGCTCCCAGACAAACCTATTCAGATCGTCCACCGTTCTGACGCTTCCGGAACAACTTTCATCTTCACAGGATACTTGAGCACATCAAGCAGTGACTGGAACAGTGCAGTGGGACAAGGGAAAACTGTCGCGTGGCCTTTAGGGATCGGAGCACAAGGGAACCCCGGGGTTGCATCAGTTGTACAGGGTACTCAATACATGATTGGCTATGTCGAACTTGCTTATGCATTGCAGAACAAAATGACAGTTGCGGCTGTCCAGAATCAGGCGGGTAATTGGATTTTGCCAAGCCTCAGCTCGATTCAAGATGCAGTGCAATCAGTTGCGTCATCCGGTCTGCCCGCAGGCGATCAAAGCTGGGCGAACGTAAACCTTCTCAACGCAAAAGAACAACAAGCATACTCTATAGTTAGCTTTACTTACTTGCTGGTGTACAAAGAACTTAATGTTGTACCGGGAATGACACAGGCAAAAGCAACAGCTGTTGTCCAGTTTCTGTGGTGGGTTGTACATGATGGGCAAGGGATTGCGCCTAACTTGGAGTACGTAACTCTTCCTCAAAATGTAGTGCAGATTGACGAAGCAACAATTCAATCAATTACCTTCAATGGACAACATCTGCAGACAAACTGAACTTAACTCAACGAAAACGATATGGAACTTAAGATTAATCCCTTTTCGCGCATCAAAATCTTTAAGAACACCAATTAGCGCCCCACAGTTTGGAAGAAAAGCGTTAACAAGAAACGATACCACAATCCTAACGTGGAAATCTCTGATACAATAAAACAAAAAGAATCTTTAGCCACCTTATTTTAGTAGTTGGTTTACGAAGTCTTGGCAGCGGACGGATTGAATGTCACTGGACAATATTTTGGTGGAATAAGTAATCGTTAAATTGCTGTTCTTAGGCAGCACTGCAACTTTATCGGTTGGAACGTTGAAACTGCCACTTCCAAAAACGCCGATTCTTGTTGCTTGCGTTGGGTTTAAGTTTCTGAGAAAGGCGTCAACTGAGCTAGTTGGTCTTCCGCCGTAAATCGGTCCTCCAACGACGATTACACTATAGCCTGACGTGTGAGCGGCGGCAGAACTTTTTATACCCGCCAAAGTCACGGTGTAACCTTTCGCTTGGAGATCGTTTGCTATTTTCTGAGCTATGCTATGTGCTGCTCCCGAAAATCCGGGATCGTAAACAACAATAGCTTTTCCCACCGAAGCGCTGCGTGGCGACAAAGTTTTGGAGCCAGTTGCCGTGTAAGCGGCTACGTCCGAAAAGCAGAGACCAACGCCAATCAAAGTAGTAACTGCTAACACAACAATAACTATTAAGATTACTTTGAGGATTTTCCTCATGGGTTTTTAATCCTATCCTAATTGGGGTTACCTTCCTGTTATATGTTTTCTAAATATTTTATGTGAGCAACTCTTAATTTTCTGCACGGGCTTCTAATGTTTGCCGATAAGGCAGCTACCTTCACCACTGGTCAAGTTGCCTTGGCAGGTCAACGCTGACAAGACGCGAGTACTCCCATACTTGCCATGACATCAATCCCCTATTCGCACTGTGTTAACGTGACCTGCCAAGGCGGAAACTTTTTTACATTTTGACGTCGAGATGGTCACTATTTTTTTTCTTGCGGATATTTGAAAAAAGAATAATCAAGCAAATTCCAGCTGTACTAATGGTAAATGGAAAAGCAGCAGCCATCAACTGATATAATCAGACGATTGAGCAGAAACCGCATTATTCTACGGTAAAGACCCAAAGATCTAGCATGGAAAAGGACTTGTTCAACGGAATTGAAAACTAAATTAAATTCATAGTTAGAAATGTCAATTTTTCTAGTCTTTCCAGCAACAATCGCATCTTTCTATTTCGGTTTCTTGAAGTTCAACTTTTCCGTCTTTAACAACTATGGCGTTTACTTTACCAAAAAACTCTGTAAAGCCAATCACTTTGTTTTCGGACATCTATCTCCTATTACTTTTTAGTTATTGGCGCTCTTAGCTCTTACTATACTGTTTTCTTTTTCCAAGTCTGAGACCAAATCCGCTAATGAACAAAACCATGAAAAAGCAACTTTCCATTTTCACTTAACCCTCCACTGCGGTAAGTAGTCGTTTCAACTAATTTTTTTTAAAGGATTTTGAGAATAAGCGCAAGTCCTTTGGTTACTATCAAAGAAAAAATTAAAGCGCGCCTTCAGACGCTCGGAGATTTGAATGCTTACAATAAACGATCCATGTAAAGTCAAAGGTTGGATACTCGATGCTTATCCATCAAACGAAGGGGAAATCACTGTCTGGATAATTAGCGAAGCAGGCCAAAGAATCCGTTTAATCGATAAGTTTCACCCTAAAATTTACATTTCATCCAAACAAGACAGTATTGAACCGGTAATAGGTCGGCTCTACAATAACTCCGATGTGGCCAAGTGGAGCTTTACGTACAAGTATGCCCAGCCCACAGATTCAGAAAAAAGCAAAGTTCTAGAACTTGAACTCAAAGACTGCAGACGAACACAGAGCCTGACCAATACCATTCTAAGGTTGGGCGACTACATGCGATATCAGGTTTCTAACTGCGACCTGAAAGGAGATCGAGCGTACTTTTTTAGCCACGACATCTTCCCCCTTGCATTTGTAGAAGTTAAAGTTGAAAAAACGGGTCTTCAGTACACTTTGCTTGATTCAGTAGCTAGCATGGATTATGCCATTCCACCGTTACGAGTTATGAAATTGGAAATAGAAATTGCTAAGAAAAGTAAAATCGCAGCATTCAACGACCCCATAGGCACAATTTTGATGAATCAAGGCCAAGAAAAAATACGAATCGACGCAGGCGACGAAGCAGAAAAACTACACCAACTCGCTAAGACAGTCAAAGAACTTGACCCAGACTTCTTAGTGACTACCGGGGGCGATTCACACGTTTTTCCATACCTCACAGAGCGAGCAACCCTAAACAACGTCATTGACAACTTCACTCTAAGCAGAGACGGAACGCCATTTTCCACGAAAACGCCTTCAGGTAAAACATTCTTCTCTTACGGGCGCACCTTCTATCGAGCTGGACCCATTCGGCTTTACGGAAGAATCCATATCGATGAAAGCAACACGTTCGTTTTATCCGAGGCAGGATTCGATGGATTAATAGAGATTGCAAGAACTTGTCGAGTACCACTTCATACTGCTGCACGCAACTCCATAGGCTCGAGCATGTCCTCTCTCCAATTCTATCAGGCCATAAAGGATGATGTGCTGATTCCAAGAAACAAAAGTATACCTGAAGCCTTCAAATCCGCTTATGATCTTCTGGTAGGCGATCGGGGAGGATTTGTTTATGAACCCAAAGTAGGTGCACACGACTATGTTGGCGAAGTAGACTTTAGCAGCATGTACCCATTTATAATGGCAAAAAACAACATATCAGCCGAAACCGTTCTCTGCAAATGCTGCTCAGATTCGACCAAACGCATCCCAGAACTAAATTATCACATATGCATAAAACGCACGGGCATAGTTCCCAAAACACTAAGATTCGTCGTAGACAAACGACTCTACTACAAGAAAATGAAAGACGAATCTCCTGACCCACATCTAAGAGAAGTCTACGATAACCGACAGAGCGCACTCAAATGGATTTTAGTCACATGTTTTGGGTACTTAGGTTACAAAAACGCAAAATTTGGCACAGTAGACGGGCACATTGGAGTTTGCGCGTTTGGCAGAGAAGCCCTGCTTAATGCATCTCATACCGCAGAGGAGCATGGGTTTGAAGTTATCCATGGCATTGTGGATTCACTTTGGCTCAAAAAACCTAGCGCCAGCTTGGAAGACTACGAAGACCTCTGCAAAATAATAACTGCGCAGTCCGGTGTACCAATTAACTTTGAAGGACGCTACAAATGGATCGTTTTCCTGCCTTCTAAAACTCATCCGCGTATAGGCGTATTGAACCGCTATTACGGGGTAATGGAAAACGGCAAAATCAAAATACGCGGCTTAGAAATCCGGCGAAGGGATACCCCAAGATTTGTTTTTGACGCCCAAACAGAAATGATTAACACGCTTGCCGCAGCGAACAATACGGCTGAACTTCGCCAGAGAATTTCATCTGCTTTAGATGTTGTGAAGCGTTATCGACAAAAACTGTTAGATGGAGATATGCCGATTGGTGATCTGATTATAACTAAACGCATGTCAAGAAACCCGGAGCGATACCACCAACATGTTAGCCAGGTCATAGCTGCAGAACAGCTAATCAAGGAGGGCACAGAAGTACATGCTGGAAATAGTATAAAGTTCGTATTCACGCATTCTAAGGCCAAGCGTCATGACAGGAGAGTTAAGGCAGCTCAACTAATTGAAAAGGGCATTGAACCTGACACCCAAAAATACCTGCTTCTGCTTTACTCTGCTGCAGCAAACCTGCTAAGTTTCGAAGGCTTCACGACGCAATCAATCTACAACGCCATTCAGCAACAAAAACAAAAGAGCATTGCAGGATACTGATCAGCTAGAAATGAGCATTCAACACATGGGTAGCTTTAAATCCAAAGCGAAGGCTTTTGACGGGCATCCACCACGTCAGCATCTATCATGTCGGAAGCGCGTTGTAAGACTTGCTTAGTTAAATCCATACATATACTCGGCGTTTTTAAGTGAGCCGCTGGTACATCAACATTTGATTCCTTTCTATGCATGCTCACATGATGGTCAATGGCTTCAATCATTTCTCCTAAAGTTGGAGACATAAGGATTTTTTCACCACAATCGGGGCACCTTATGAATTTGATTTGGGTTTGTTCAGTAACGTTTTCTTTAATTGCTTCATTATTTTCTAAATTTGATGACATGCACAGACGCCTTATACGTAAACTTACTGAAGAAGAGTTTAAGCGCTTATATCATGGGTATATACTTCTGCAGATTATCTTTGATGTTTTTTGAATTCGAAGTTTGTGCTCTTGGACCTATTTGAGGCATGCTCGAGTCTAGAATCACATTAATTTGAATGTTTTATGCTAAAAAATGAGAACAATACACTGTACTGAAGATGTAAACAGTTTAATAGCTTCGAAAACTATAGCAAATATTATATATTAATATGCACTATACATAGACTATACATAGTATTAATACGCATATCTTTCCTTCAGAACAAAGTCAACCAAGGTGAAGTAAAAACGGAAACAAATGTAAAGCTAACGTGCCCCAATAACGAATGCAATAAGGTCATCACTAAACCACTAACAACAATAAACCTCCAGCAAAGCTCAAAAAAGTCCTATAACGCATGCCCATACTGCTTGACAGAAATTACGGAAAATGAAAACAAAAATCCGCCAACAAAAAATGTTGCCGAAATTGACGTACTTGAAGACAAAACAAGTCAAAATCTGGAAAAATTATTCGATTGCAAACATTATTTTGGTTACATGAGCGAAAAAGAACACAAAGAGCAGATGCCCGAAGAATGTATCATGTGCTCAAAAATAATAGAATGCATGGCTAAAGAAAATGGGTCTGTAAAAGGAAAAACACAAATCAAAAAAATAACATTACCGTCTGATTCAAAAATTTAACGTATCTCAAAGACAATATTATTTTTATTTGCATAGATCCCAGTTTATCGCTGTTCTAAACTTTGATTCGCTGGCTCCTCTACAAAAACTAGAATTGCAGATCTGTTCTAATGCTTGGACTTATATGCACCTGCCTGCAGTATGTTCCGTTGAGGGTTTAGCTGATTGAGTAGTGACGGAACTGAGCTTGAGTACTCTTTGCGAGGCAAAGCCTGGCAGGTTTACTGGTTTCTGCTCAAAAACAGCGGTCCGTCAGGGGTCCGTGAGGTCCAGCGTGCCCTTCATTTTAGCAGTCCCAGCATTGCTTTCCATCATTTGGAACAGCTACGTGAGCTGGGCTTGGTTCAGAAAGATGAGGTTAGTGGCCGCTACTTGCTGGTTGGCGAAGTGAAGATAGGCGTGGTTCGTCACTTCGTAAAGTTAGGTAGGCTGCTTTTCCCAAGATACTTCTTCTACGCGTTGTTTTCAACCGTGTTCCTTGCTCTTTACGTGGCGGTTCTGTTTGACGGTTTTACCCGCAGCAACTTATTCATTCTCTCCTTTGGAGCAATAGTATGCGCCGTTTTCTGGTATGAGGCTTACCGTATATGGAACATGCGTCCATTCTAACATTTAGAACAGGTGTTCGCGTGCTTAGCATCAAATAACAAGCCGCCATAGCCTAATTGGAGATAAAGAGTATGGTTCAAAAAGAAATAAAGAAGAAAACAAGAATCTACGCATTAATCGCAATTCTTTCAGCCGTCGTGCTTGTGTCGGCAATTTACACTATTGGCAACCAAACAACAGTTTTCGTTTCAAACTCAAACGTTTCGCCCCTGAAAGTCTTCACATCCATTGCTGAAATGAAGAATTTCCTAACGGCTAACGC
>JBEKVK010000080.1:0-6476 GCA_049514075.1 Bathyarchaeia archaeon
GTTAAGCCCCAATCGCCTAAAGAGTTAGATGTTGTTGTGCCGATTGAGCGGTAGTTGTTGTTGCTGTCTAAGACATAGACTGAGATTGGTACTCCGGTTAGGTTGCTTGGTAATGGTTGCTGCTCGTAAGCTGCTTCCATCAAACCAGACATGCTTGGATCAGATACGCATGGCAGACCGTTCGGGAAGTTCTTTGCGACTGCTGATTGCGAAGCGCCTGGGGAAACATCTGTTATGGTTCCTGTTATGGTTACTGGTGTTTTTGTTGTTATGCCGCTTTGAGGTGCGCTGACTGTTATTTTGCTAGGTCCTTGTGAGTAAGCGTAGATTTGTCCGTCGTAGCTGTTGAATGTGGTCATGACTCCGTATGCTACTGCGGTTGCTGTGTCGTCAAAGCCAAGGTTGCTCCAGACTAATTGCCCATTGTTAGCGTTTAGTGCTAACTCTAAGGCTCCGTGCAACAATGGTGGGTTGTATTCGTGTCCCTCAGAGAGGTATAGTATCGTGTCTGCACCCTGTCCAGCTAAGGCTTCATCAGAGAAGACCCAGATTGGATAGATGCCGTATGGTGATTCTGTGCCGGCGGGTCCGTTAACTTGGTATGTGCTCCATGTCCACATTATGTTTCCGTTGGTCATGTTGAGTGCCCATACGTCGCCTCCTAAGGCCCAAACGTATAGAACGCCAGTGGCTGTGTCAGGTACAGTTTCAAAGTCATATGAGTCGTATTGGTTCGGCATGAATCCGTCAGCCATCTTTACGTCCAGGTTGGTTGTCCATACTGTTTGGCCGGTTGTTAGCGAGTAGGCTGCTGCTTGATATGAGTCTTGGTTGATTTCAACGTAGACTCCGGCTGCTGCTGATGGTGTGTTGCTGATTCTTGTGTATGATGGGTTATATATTCCGCCTGTTCTGTTGGTTACCCACATGAGTGCGCCTGTTTGTGCATTCCATCCTGCTTCAACTACCCAGCCCTCATCTTCAGCAACTGAAGTTGTTCCCGTTTGGAACACTAACGTATTTCCTGACCAGGCTGAAGTTGAGAAGAAGCCGTTGCCGAGGCCTTGTACTGCGACGCCGTTAAGCTTTGCATTTTCAGAGACAGCCCATTGTAAGCCCAAGTTCCAATTGAATACGGTTCCTAGTGGGACTGTCCAGTCGAATAGACCGCCTAGAGCAGAATCAGTGCCTGAGAATACTATAGCTTGCGTTAAGTTGTACATCTCTAGTACTGGTCCGTTTGTGATGGTGTTGAAGGTTTCAGGTGTATATGAGACAACGCCAGCGGCATTCATCTTTGGCTGCTGAACGGTCATTGGTTCTGTAGTCGGGGCGAAAGTTGGTGGTAGATAAGTAACGTTGGTTGCAACTGCGTAGCCGATTATGTTTCCGTTAGCATCAGCTCCCATTAGAGCGAACGTTGGAAGGTTTGTAACTTTAGCGACGTATTGTCCTGTCAAGCCATCGTACATGTACCATGTGGTTGATGGAGCGAAGAATCCACCGCCATCTTCAGTGAAGATGTATGGTCCGACGCAGCCGTATTGGTCAATGGTTGGGAAGTTAAGTATCATTCCGCATCTCAACGTGTTTGTGGTGTTGATTACCCACATGGTTTGTCCAGTGTATAGATTTAGTGCAATGATTCCTTGTGAGCTCCCTGTCTGGGTTGTGTACCAAGTTGAATATTCTATGCCGTCCATGATGATTGGTGCGTACTTGGGATCGTACTGTGAAGTTGTCCAGTAGCTGCCTGCTTGTTCGGTGTTACCGTATGATCCTCCTGCTACTCCGCCTACACACCATGGTTTTGTCCATAGGATGTGGGCTGAGGATGGCGCGACCGTGTATGGGTTAAAGTTGCCTGAAGCATTGTATCCGCCAGTAGCGGCGAATGTGTTTGCTACATATCCCATCCATGGTCCTGATATGGCTGACCAAAGTTGGACGTTTTCAGAGCTGACTGGTGCTTCCCAGTAGTTTGTTGGAAGCGGTGTATCTGCTAACCCGCCTCTCGGCGTTGATGTCACAACCAGAGTTGCTGGTTGACTTACGCTGGGTTCGTTGTAGTATATTTGATTTGGAGGTGCGAATTGTTGTCCGCCGTATTTCAGTTGGAATGTGTAATTACCTACTGTGGTTGGAGTGTATGTAGTGTATGTGCCACCGGTTGTATCAGTCGTGAATGTTCCTAGTGATGTTTGTGTTCCGCCTGGTGGGGTAACGTAAATGGTCATGTTCACAGCGTCTTGTTCAGCGAATAATGGTACGGCTAACCAGAAGTCAACTGTCACAACTTGTCCGACACCGCATGGGTTAGGTGCAACGTTGCAGAAAGCAATTGTTGGAACGTCGATACTGCCTGCTGCTTGTCCGTGTGCTGTCATTGCGAATGAACCTCCTATTACTGTAATCATAAGCATCGAAAGGATTATTGCTGCAATTCTATTTTTTGTGTTTTTCATTTTTTTTCTTCCTTTTAGTTTGTTTTTTGATTGAACATCAAGCATTAAAGCTATTGTTCAATCAGCTTCTTCTTGTGCCTTGACTAAGTATTTAAGACTTGTTCCAGTGCGCCCGCCTGCATATTTGCACAAAAAAGCCAGCGATTTACCGATTTCTGCACAGAAAATTCCCAGATTAGAATTTTCTCAAACTCAGGCCACAATAACTTCTATCTGACTGTGAGTTTCAGCTCAACCATAGTTCAAAGTTTTCCCAAAATAAAACTATAAACCACAAGCTTTGCTTAAGCGGGTTGCTGTTGTGAAATGCAGTGAATTGCGCCGAAACCGCATATTAAGTCGACACAGTTTACTCCAACAACCTTTCTTTTTGGAAAAAGTTTCTGAAGAATAGACATTGCACCCTTATCTTTTTCGCTTTCAAAAGTCGGGACCAAAACCGTTCGGTTGCCTATGTAAAAATTCGTGTAACTTGCAGGCAGCCGTTTTCCGTCGTAGGCGACATTTCCCGGCATAGGCAACTTGATAACTCTGAGTTTCCTGCCATCTTGGTCGGTTGACTGGCAAAGCAACTGGTAGTTTTTTCTTAGGGCTTCGCTGTTTTCGTCGTCACCTTCATCATAGCCGCTTACAACTGTTGTTGGATTAACAAATCTTGCTAAGTCGTCAACGTGTCCGTCAGTATCGTCTCCAGCGATTCCGTTTTTCAGCCAAATTATGTTGGTTACACCCAGGTAGTCCTTGAGGAACTTTTCGATTTCTTCCTTCTTAAGGCAAGCATTCCTGTTTTTGTTGAGGAGACATTGTTCTGTGGTTAATAGAGTTCCTTTTCCGTTAACGTCGATAGAGCCTCCTTCCAAAACAATGCCTGGCTCAAAACAAGGTAACTGCATAACCTTGTTAATTTCATGCGGTATCTCGGCGTCTTTCATTAGTTCTTCGTATTTTTCGCCCCACGAATTAAAAGTCCAGTGAACCATCGCCAAATCCGCGTCCCGTTTGACAAAAATCGGACCGTAATCTCGGAACCAGACATCAGCGTAACCAAACTCAAAGAATCTTATCCGGTTAAGGTCAACTCTGTGACTTCGGAGTAGCTCAGAAACTTTATGCTGCATAGCTTGATCTTTAACGAATAAATTCACAAACTCGTCCTTGTGGAGTAAGCTGATGATTTGAACAAATGTTTCTTCAACCTTCTCAACGCCGGACGTGAATGTTGTGGGGTCATGCGGCCAAGCGAGCCAGATTGCCTCGTGCTTTGACCATTCAGCAGGCATACAGTATCCGAGTTCACGAGGGGTAGTCGTCGCGGCTCTCATTTCTCAGTGTCCTCCACGAGCTTTTGGTAAGTTTCAGGTCGTCGGTTTCGAAGGAACCCCCAACCGTCCTGAATCCTCCTGTTTTTTGTAAGATCCACCTTTACAACTAAAGTTTCCTCTTTAGTGAAGCTGGCTTCTTTAAGCATCATGCCGAAAGAGTCGCATAGGAAGGAGCCGCCCCAAAAGTTGAGCTGCCCCTCCACACCTACACGGTTTACGGCGGCAACATGAATTCCATTCGCGATGGCGTGTCCGCGTTGAACGGTCTTCCAAGCGTCATGCCAGTCTCCATCAGACTGATCGTCGCCTTCAACATAGCCGATCGCTGTCGGGTAAAAGATGATTTCTGCACCCTTCAAAGCGTTGATTCTTGCAGGTTCAGGGAACCACTGGTCATAGCAGATAAGCACTCCTACGCGAGCGTAACGGGTTTCAAAGACACAATAGCCGTTGTCTCCTGCTTCAAAAAAGTTTTTTTCGTAAAACAAAGGGTCAAACGGCACATGCATCTTGCGGTAGACACCCGAAGTTTTCCCGTCTGCGTCAATTACGACAGCTGAATTGTAGTGTTTCCCGTTTGGAGCCTTCTCAAAAATAGGCGCTATTATGACTGTGCCGTTCTTTTTCGCCAGGGTGGAGAATGTTTTGGTGGTTTCGCCGGGAACTGTCTCCGCAAGGTTGCCGACGTCTATTTTTTCTTCCTGCGGAAAATACCATGTTCTGTAAAGTTCAGGCAGGCAGATAATTTGAGCGCCCATCCTTGATGCTTCCTCAACTTTGTCAACAGTTCGTCTTATGTTGTCGGTTATGTCAGCTGAAAGAGCGGTTTGAATTAGTCCAACATTGACGATTTTTCTTTGATCCTTTGTATCAGAGGCGCTCGAAACTGTAACCATCCTTCTTCTTTGATGGCAAATAAGTAAGTTTTGAAGGTAATAACTTTTCTGAAACAAAGAGAGAGGAGATTCTCACTTCAAATCTGATTATCGCTTTGAAGGAGACAGATTTTGTTGGCTCATGAAACCTTCTGTCTAGCTTTCTTAGAACATATAACTCGAATGGACAAAGTTGCCGAGATAAGTAAAGTTATTAAGAAAATGGGGTTTTGGAATTCCGGGATTGTGCCAGTTGGGTAGGGCGTGCTTTTGGAAGATACTGAAGAAGATAGAGAAGGCGTAGGGGTTGGAGTGTTCGCAGCTGCAGTAGGAGTTGTGGTTGAGGACGCAGTTGGGCTTGGTGAAGAGGTTGTTGCAGGCTGTGAGAAACTTTGGAACGCAACGGTTGCAGGTCTTGTTGTTCCGCTTTGGTTGAACAGTCCATCGTCTAAAGTGAAGAGGAAAACGCCGTTGCTGTTGTAGTATTCAGAGGGACCAACGAGTTTGAACCAGAAGATTGCCCGGGTGAACGAGAAACTTGAGAGGAATGTGAAGGTTTGGGTTAAAAATGCTGCTTGTTTCTGCAATGAATTGCTGATTATAGGAGGCGTCGGATCGTTAGGCGGACTGTCAATGGGTTCTCCAGTCTCAGTGAACCAAATCGGTTTGCCGGTTAGCTGTTCGTACTCATTGATGTATCCGTTCCATATTTGCTGAAGGGTGTCCTTCGAGGTTATTCCGTTGTAAGTAACGGTTTCATTTGGTAACCATGCGGCGCCAGTGTTGTCCCCGTAAATATGAAGTGAAATGGCGTCGCAATAGTTTGCACCTCCATCTGCCCAAACTTGCGCGGCAAGCTGATATGAGGCATCTTGGAAGTTTCCCGAATTGTAGAGAGACAATTCACCGGGGACGAAAATGTCTTGACCACCAAAAGCTATAACGATGTCCGAAGAGTCATGTTGTTTAATTATTGTGTAGGCGTCTCTTAGTATGTTAAAATAGGCAAGCGAAAGATTCCCGCTCGCAAGGTACCCAGTGTTATATTGAGTTTGTCCGCTCAAAACTTCATTTCCAACCTCCCAAACGTGAACGTTCGGGAAATCATTAACAACTGCAGTGACGTAGGAATCCCACTGCGGGAGCGTCCAGTTTGTTCCATAAAGGTCAGTTACGGCCAAAATATCTAGCCTAAGTTCCCATTTGTACCCGTAAGGCGCGTACTGATTGTATAACTTTGTGAAATTCAACGCATGAACTGGATCTATAAACGCTGCTTCTCTGAGCCAATTAACACCGTATTGTGCTGGGATGCTTGCGTCAAAAGCGAACGCGAAATCGTCGGTTGGCGGGCGCATCTGAGCTAAATTTACTCCATAAGCTATCTGGCTTAAGGTGGCTGCGGACGCTAGATTGTGGCTGCTTTGAAGAGGAAGCGTCAACGACAGTATAATGACAAGACCCAGTAATATCGCGAGCGTCCTCATTTGATCTCTAAATCAGAGTCAAGATATTCAGCTTTAAAAGCCTTCGCAAACCAGCCGCGGCAAATGGAAGCAAACGGTTAATTTATTGCTTTCACAGTAGGTTATTGGTCAGGTTTTTTTGGGTAAACAAGATGCCAGTCTAAAACCACAACTCACTTTGTTTGACGCAATAGTTACTGGTCTCGCGGCAATTCTCGGCGCAGGTATATTCACAATCATAGCGCCTGCAGCAGGGCTGGCTGGACCCGCAATTCTTGTTTCCTTTGGAATCGCTGCATTTGTAGCGTTTTGCAATGCGTCATCTTCTATCCAGTTGGCCGCTGTTTT
>JBEKVK010000081.1:0-6451 GCA_049514075.1 Bathyarchaeia archaeon
GGCGACTGGAAAACCTACTATCCAGTCAGAGACCTGGAAAAATGCACTAAATGTTTAACCTGCGTGATGTTTTGTCCTGAAGGAGCGATCAAATGGGCTCCAGAAAAAGGCGACATCTGGTTTGACATGAGCTTCTGCAAAGGATGCGGAATATGCGCAAATGAATGCCCAACCAAAGCGATTATAATGAAGTTACCACAGCAAGATGAGGAAAAATCAATATGAAGAAACAACTAAGAGAAGAATCCATCGCAATGAACGGCGACGAAGCGATCGCCTTGGCAGCCAAACAATGCGACGTCGACGTTGTTGCAGCTTACCCGATCACACCCCAAACGATCATCGTAGAGAAATTCAGCGAGTATGTCGCAAACGGCGAAGTCCAAACGGAATTCGTATGCACCGAGTCAGAACACAGCGCCATGACTGCTTGCCTCGCCGCCGCAGTAACAGGGGCACGAACATTCACAGCAAGCGCTTCAGCAGGCTTAGCGTTGATGCATGAAATGCTTTTTGTCACTTCAGGCTTTAGGGCACCGGTCGTGATGGCGGTAGCCAACCGAGCCCTAAGCGCGCCTCTCAACATTCACGGGGACCAATCTGACAGCATGGCTGAACGGGACAGCGGATGGATCCAAATTTATGTTGAAAACGCTCAGGAAGCTTACGATAGTATCATACAAGCCTTCAAAATAGCTGAGGACATAGGAGTTTCCCTGCCGGTAATCGTAGGTTTAGACGGGTTCACGATCAGTCACACACTTGAAAACGTAAACATCCAAGAAGACAAAGAAGTAATGCAGTTTGTCGGACAACGTCAACTGCCCAATGTGCTTACTCATGAGGGAAAAACTGTGCCTTTCAAGCTTGACCCTGATAACCCGATGACGATGGGTCCTAACGCTTTGCAGAACTACTATTTCGAGTTTAAGAGGCAGCAGGAAGAAGGCATGAAAAACGCGTTGAAAAAGATTCAAGAGGTCAACGCTGAATACGCCGAGTTGACTGGCAGAAGCTATGGCGACGGACTCGTGGACAACTACAAAGTTGATGACGCTGAAATCGCTATTGTCGTGGTCGGTTCAACAGCGGGAACACTTAAAGTGATAGTCGACCAACTACGCCAAGAGGGAATCAAAGCAGGCGTTCTGCGACTGCGGACTTTCAGGCCGTTCCCAGTCGAACAACTTCGAAGCGCCCTAAAAAATGTCAAAACCGTGGCGGTAATGGACAAAGCCATGAGTTTCGGCGCCTTCGGCGGAGCAGTATTCAACGAAGTTCGGAATGCACTATACGACGCAAAAGAGCATCCCACGATAGTCAACTACATTTTCGGGCTTGGCGGAAGAGACACAAACCCACGTGAGTTGCGAAAAATTTACGATGACCTTTTGCAGATTAACAAGACAGGAACCGTCGAGAATCAAGTGCGTTACCTGGGGCTAAGGGAGTGACGGAGGAGAAAAAAATGGAAACACAAGAATGGAAATTCACAGCAAAAGATATTGCATCTAAACCTGACCTGTTCCTTTCGGGTCACCGAGCGTGCGCAGGATGCGGACCAGCATCAACCCTGAGGCTCATCATGAAAGCCACACGGGGACCAACAATTGTGACCCAAGCAACGGGCTGCATGGAAATCGTCGGCTCAATCTACCCCTACACGTCTTGGGCACTGCCTTGGCTTCACACGGCCTTTGAAAACGCCGCAGCTAACGCTTCAGGCATCGATGCTGCATTGAAAATAATGCAGAAGAAAGGCAAAATCAAACAGGAACACATCGACATTATCGCCATAGCAGGCGACGGCGGAACCTGCGACATCGGCTTACAGGCATTGTCAGGCGCCGTTGAACGCGGACACGACTTCCTCTTCATCCTATACGACAACGAAGGCTACATGAACACAGGCATTCAACGAAGCAGCGCCACACCAACGGGTGCATCCACAACAACCACACCAGCAGGGAAGGTCATTCCAGGCAAGCTTGAAAAGAAAAAACCAATCACCGAAATCATGCTAGCACATGACATGCCATACGTTGCAACTGCAACAACCTACTATTGGAAAGACATGCTCACTAAAGTCCGAAAAGGTCTCGAAGTCGAAGGACCAGCTTTCCTGCATGTCTTCGCACCATGCCCAAGAGGATGGCGAACCGAACCGGCAAAGACAATGGAGTATTCTAAGCTGGCAGTAGAAACCTGCGTTTTCCCAGTTTGGGAAGCGGTGAACGGCAAACGGCAACTCTCAACCCCAAGCAAACTCATCCAGCTTGCCCCACAAAAGAAAAAACCAGTCAAAGACTACTTGGCGGGTCAAGGCAGATTCAGACACCTCTTCACTCCACAAAATCAACATGTCTTAGACGAAATACAACGCCTAACTGACGAAAACTGGCAGCGGCTAATTCAAAAATGCCAGTCAGCATAAATGCTTCTTTCATTGCCCAAAGTTAGGAAAATTTTTTCCTTTTTCACTTTTGTTATAGAAAAATAAAAACGAAAAGAAACGGCGATTTTTAGTGGCCGTTGTTTTCCGGGAGAATTCTTAGGATGCGCAGGATTTTCTTGAATTCTTCCTCTTTCAGCGATGCTCTTCTACCGTTGGCGTAAATGTCTTTAACGCGTTCAAGCACATTGGCCACTGTTTGGTCGTCGGGTTCAGCTCCTGCAAGCTCACCTATTTTGTGTTTGATTATGCCTTTCCCAGATTGTTTCCCGATGGTTAAGCGACGCTCATTACCTACTAGTTCAGGCGGGTAAGGTTCATATGTCCAGGGGTCGTTGAGAACGCCATGCGTGTGAATTCCTGACTCATGTGCGAAACCGTAGTCGCCAACGATGGCCTTGTTCGGCGGAACAACGTAGCCTGTTGCTTTTCCTATGAAGTCAGCTGTAGCTTTGAGTTTCTGGGTTTTGCCGTCAAACTTTCTGACACCGTGATGCAAATACAGGTTCAAAAGCACTTTTTCAGTTTCGGCGTTGCCTGCTCGTTCGCCGATTCCTAAGTAAGTCGTGCTCACATAGACTTTGTCCCAAACTCCGGAAGCCGCTTTGACTGCTGCCATAGTGTTTTCGACAGCATTTCCGAAGTCGTCGTGCGCGTGGATTTCAATGGCGCCCATTCGTGTTTCCTTCTTGATCGCAACCACCTTCGCCGGTACTCCGTTGGGCAAGGGTGCGGTTGGATCTGATAATCCTATGCCGACTGTGTCGCATATTCGGTAGCATTCAGCTCCTGCATCAGCTACGGCGTTTATGAGTTTTCGCTCGAAATCCCAATCCGCCCTTGTGCTATCTTCACCGTGAACGAACGTTCGTAATCCGCAGGTTTTAGCCGCGTACTCCACAACATTAACGATGTTAGTAAGGATTTGTTCTCTGGTTTTTTCCGGCCATTTTGCCCTGAAATGGAGGTCTGAAACTGGATGGGAAATGCCAACTTCTTTGAATCCGCAAGCGACGGCGCTGTCAATGTCTTCCTTAACAGCTCTGCACCAGCCAGCGACCCGCAGATCAAGGTTTAGATCTTGGATGAGCTTTGCTGCCTTTTTGTCTGGCTCTTGATAATGAAAGAGTTCGATGCGTTCGACGCCTATGTCGGCAAGGAACTGGGCTATTTTCGCAGAGTCTTTGGGCCCCGCTGCTAATCCGGGCATTTGTATTCCATCTCTGAGCGTAGTGTCATCTATTATGGGCTCCGTTTTTAGGGGCATTTTGAAATAGTAGTCTTGTAAATCCATGTTTTTCACTACTTCTGTCTTGTTTACGCTTCTCCCACAAGGTTAGTGTAACGATAATCATATTTTTACATGCTGTTGATAAAGGTTACTGTAACTATCTTGCATATTTGTTCAAGCAAATAGTGACATATAATCAGTGGTAGTTGTCTAAAGTGAAGCAAATCTTTACACAAAAACATTACAAAACCTATTTTCCGCTGGAAAACAACGCCTTAATAGTGCCTGAAACGGACAAGACCCGAACACAAGCTCCAATACCTGCAATACTTGTAACTGTTGATAAAGACGCTCTAACCATGTTCAAGGATGCTAGGGTTACACGAATCACTGCAACCTGACGTTCCAGGTTAAAATCAATTAGAACCAATCCAGTTTGGCTTGCACCGACTTCACCGTAAAGCCGAGTGACCGCAGCCCAGACGGCGTCGATAAATTCACGTTCGGTCGGTCCCAATTCTCGCTCAACCTGAACCGCCAAGTATCTCCGCTTGACCCGTTTCAAGCCTTGCCCTCCCTGATTACTTTGATGCCCGGCGCCACAAAGCCACTAGCGAGCTTCTCACGGTTACGTGAAACTATTTTTGCTGGGTTTGTTGAAACGGCGTCGAGGGCTGAAGCTTCATCTAACCCTATCAGGTAACCTAGACTTGCCATATCTCTGGGTGAACGCACAAACTTTTCCTCGCCTACTCCGCTGGAAAGCACCAATGGCACATGAAACTCAAGGGCGACAGCGACTTCCCGACGCAGACTCATAAGCAGTCGAACACGCGGCGGACCCTCTAAAATCAAAATGGGCCTGACATCAACTTCCAATGCAGCTATGCATCCGCTTGCCAACTCGGCTTCAGCGCGGTCAAAAAACCGTTTATGGTAGTCAAGACTGGCAAAGTTCAAGAGGTCGACGCGCCTGTCCTTGGCCGCTTGCCTGGCAACTTCCTTGTTGTCGCACGAAATGCAAATAACCTCGAATTCGCGTCTGAACCTGCGCAGAAAACGAGTTAGCTCCACTTCAGACCGGGGGTGAAAATCGGCGCGTGACACAAAATCAACGCATGCGCGGCGGCACATTTCTTTGAGTTTTGCATATTCTTCGTTGTTTAGTCTTGAAGTTGATGCAAAGGATATTTGGGCGTACCCGAGGCTGGCAGCTTTGGTTATTAGCCTTTGGGTGTCCTCTTGATCGTTAAGGTTGATGCATAAATGCAGGTCAGCGAAGCTCCGTTTCACGGTAGCATCCCCGATGACTTGCAGAAATCGGCAATTTGCTCAGAAGTTTTGTTTTTAAAATGAATCTTAACGTGGATGGGGTCATTTTGCGTGAACTTGAACTGACCACAAAATGCAGATTGTTTGTCGAAACGCAGATACAAGTTGCCTCGTTCCATATGCAGCCTCAAATCGGTGCACAGCTGCTCCTTGTCGAGTGAGTTTAAGCCAGCGCCGATTTTTTCCAGCTCTTTTGAAAGCAGTTTCTTTTCTGTTAATTTGGCTATAATAAGGGCGATGGGGTTTCCATGGTGCCCTGTTAAGTTGGTTGTTTCAAAAAGGATGGTTTGAGCCAGTTCTTCCGGCATCAGGTTTCTTACGGCAGCTTGAACTTTCTGAGGATCTTCCGTTGCGTGCGCGAAGACTCGAATATCTATATATTCTATCGGCGGTTTAGAAGACATTGGACACCGTTTGTGTTTTCGAGCTTCTAGCTTTTAGCTTTTTTCTTCGGCTTTTTCTCGGTGGCTTCAGGTTCGGTTTTGGGCGCTTTAGGTTTCGCTTCGGCTTTTGCTTTTTCAGCGTGCATTTTTAGGGTGTCAACGTTTTCGTCGTGTGTTGATTTGCGTTTGAGGTCAAGCGGGATGCCAATTTTTTTGGCGTCTTGCTTGGTTAAACACGCTTTTTTCAGTTCACTTAGGCTGAATCCTCGGCTTGTGCTTTTTTTGCCGTTACGTTTAGTTATGGTTGCTACGATGTGGTGCATTTTTACCATCTCTGTACGTCTTTATGTCTTGCGCCTCTCTGGTGGCTTGGTCTCGCTTTCTCTGCGCCTCTTCCACGGTGCCTTAAGCCTCTGACATTTTTGCCTGCGCTTGTTAAGCTTCTGAAGACTCGTCCGTCATGTTGCTTTTCCGTTATCCAGTTTATGTTTTTGTCAGATTTTATTACTGGACTGCTCGGGTCAACCATGATTATTTCGAACCACTTGTGTTTTCCGTCTTCGCCAACCCAGTAACTGTTCAAAACTTCTAGGTTGGGAAACTTTTTTGCCGTGCGTTCTTCAGCTATGAGTCTGATACTTTTGCCTGCTTTGAATTTGGCGACACCCATACGTTTGGGTCGTCTACCGGAGCGTGGACGCAACTTTCGCAATCCACCTCTTCGCACTCTCGTGCGTGCTACGACGAAGCCTTGTTTGGCTTTGTAGCCTAATTTGCGGGCTTTGTCAAGCCTTGTCGGGTGCTCGATGCGTAGGGTCACTGGCTGCTTGCGCCATTGTACCATGCGTTGCCTGTTGAGTTCTTTGACGAAGGATTCTTCGCGGTCTGCCCATTCTTGAGCTATGTACTTGTATGCCATTTTCTATTTTTTCCTCCATGTAATTTATGCTTACGGTTCAGTCCACAAGGGACCACATCCCATCGGATAATGACTATCCGCCAGCAAGTTCCCAACAATAAAGGGTGCAACAAAATAAACCTTTCCAGCGAAAC
>JBEKVK010000082.1:0-6435 GCA_049514075.1 Bathyarchaeia archaeon
ATCATCCGCCGCCAAGCCGTAGAATTCAACGTCCCAGTCATCACTAACCTGCAACTAGCCGCCGCCCTCGTTGACGTGCTTAAGCAGAAAAGCAAGAACGGCAACACCATACGCAGCTTAAATGAGTACATGGATGAGCTCCCCTGGAAAATGTGGTAGCGTGAACTAGTTTTCCTGCAGATTTTTTTCCTGCGTTTTTTATTTTGTGTTTTAGGTTGCTTTTTTGGTTTGGGGCTTGGAGCATTTGGAAAACTAGACAATATAACAGGCACCGTCGTGGAAATAACGCTTGAACCCACATAAAGTCGCGCAGAGTTTAGCACGAATATGAAGCAACCCGCTACGATACCCTAACTTTTCAGAGTCTTCCAGAAAAGCTTTTGAGATTGCATACCAGTTAATAGAAGCTTTAAGAAAAATTATAAAGTAACCTCAATAGTAAGCGTTTGCATACGACATCAGCATTTGTTCTTTTCAGGCGGGGCTTTAGGCTGAGTGCAGCAGTGGAGTTTTTTCAGGAGACGGCAACTTGTTCTCTATGAATGCAAGAATGTCTTGGTTGACTTGTTGTTTATGTGTGGTGCACATGCCGTGTGGAGCACCTGGGTAGACTTTGAGGGTTGAGTTTCTGATGATTTTGGCTGAAAGCATCGCTGAGTCAGCAATTGGGACAATTTGGTCGTCGTCGCCGTGCAGAAGCAAGGTTGGGGTATCAATTTTTTTCAAATCTTCCGTCTGGTCTGTTTCCGAGAACGCTTTAATGCAGAAGTATGCAGCAGGAAACCCAGCTATCATTCCCATCCTCCAAAAAGCGTTCCGTACACCTTCAGAAATCTTTGCGCCCGGTCGGTTGTACCCGTAGAATGGCATGCTTAAGTCTTTGAAGAACTGCGAGCGGTCAGCAACCACGTTTGCTCGAAGCTGGTCGAAAACTTCAATCGGCAACCCGCCCGGATTAGACGCCGTTTTCACCATCAACGGTGGCACTGCCCCAATCAGCACTGCTTTCGATATCCGTTTAGTTCCGTATCGGGCAATGTAGCGGGCGACTTCTCCGCCGCCTGTGGAGTGACCCACTAGAACTGCCTCTTCAAGCTTGAGCTTCTCAATGACTTCGGAAAGGTCATCCGCGTAGGTATCCATGTCGTTTCCTTCCCAAGGCTGACTTGAACGCCCGTGTCCCCGTCTGTCATGCGCAATACATCTGTAACCGCGGGAAGTAAGGAAGAACATTTGGTCTTCGAAAGCGTCTGAGTTAAGCGGCCAACCGTGACAAAAGACTATTGGCTTTCCATTTCCCCAGTCCTTGTAGAAGATTTCTGCTCCATTCGTGATTATTTTTGCCATGCAAAATTCCTCTGACTCTAAGATTGAAGATGTTTTCAACGGATTTTAGGGTATGTTGGTTCAGTTTGCAGCCACAAATCAGTGGTTTCCATGGTTTTTGCGCAAAAAATATATTCTTGCGTAGCCTCTTCGATTGGCATTAAAGGTAAGGCTAATTGTCCAACCCAGGCAAAACTCGAACAGTAGAAGAGATTAACGAGAAAATCCGCAGAGGCGACGCTCAGGTTTTAACAGCTGAAGAAATGAAAAAACTAGTGGAAAGCAGCGGGGTTGAAGTTGCGTTCAAAGAAGTAGATGTAGTTACAACAGGAACTTTCGGCGCCATGTGCAGCTCAGGCGCAGTTATCAACCTTGGGCACTCTGACCCGCCCATAAAGATCGACCATGCATGGATGAACGACGTGGAGGTTTGCCATCCCGGCGCAGCAGTAGACCTGTACATCGGGGCAACGAACATGTCGCTCAAGCAGCCGTTCGAGTACGGCGGAGGACACGTTATCCAAGACCTCGTCGGAGGAAAAGAAGTTGAGCTCCGTGCTACAGCTTACGGAACAGACTGTTACCCTAGAACCCAGCTTAAAACTAACATAACCAAAGACGACCTCAATCAGTTTCAGCTCTTAAACTTCCGCAACTGCTACCAACGCTACAATTGCGCAGTTAACACAAGCGACGAAACGATTTACACCTATATGAGTAAACTGTTGCCGAGGATGCGCAACGCCACGTTTTCAGGCGCAGGCGAACTGAACCCACTCATGAACGACCCTGACTACGAAACCATCGGCATGGGCACCCGCATCTTTCTCGGCGGCGCTCAAGGCTACGTTATCGGAGAAGGAACCCAGCATAGCCCCAAAAACCTAAACGGCACCCTTATGGTCAAAGGAGACGCCAAGAAAATGTCGCCTGAGTTTTTGCAGGGCGCGGCTTTCACGAAATATGGCACCTCACTGTACGTGGGCTTAGGAATCCCTATCCCGATCTTGAACGAAGGCTTAGCAAAGAAAACGGGGATCCGGGACAGCGAAATCTTTACAGATGTGGTGGATTACAGCGTGCCACGGCGGGAGCGGCCTAAACTTAAGAAAGTAAGCTACAAAGAGCTCAAATCCGGCTCAATAACCGTGAATGACAAGAAAATAAGGGTCAGCAGCCTATCCAGCATAAAAATGGCGAAGAAAGTTAGCCAAACGATTAAGACATGGATTGACGGTGGCTCCTTCTTGCTTACCGCACCTGTTGAGCGCCTGCCCACCGACAGCGTGTTTAAGCCGATGCGGCAAACAGAAGAAATTCCCTTCGTCGTATCAGTCATGCACCCCGCTGTTACATGCACGGAGGACGAGAAGATTCAGGCTATTGCGGAACGCATAGTAACTAAATCCGTCAACCATATCGTCGTCATCGACGGCGCCGGCAAACTCCGCGGCATAGTCACTTCATGGGACATTACCAAGGCGATGGCTGAAGACAAGAAAGCGTTGGCCGACATCGAAACCCATAACGTTCATACCGCCAAACCTGATGAACCCCTGGAAGTTGCCTCTAAACGGATGGCGCAACACAATATCTCCGCGTTACCCGTCATAGACGTTGAGAAGAAGGTGCTAGGTATCATCACGTCTGAAGACGTATCTAAACTGTTAGGCAGGCAAAAACCATGGTAAGACTCTTACTGCGGTTTACGGAAGAGCAAGTCCCACAGCCGATTGCATCCCAAATAATAATTGAATACAATGTTCCCATGGCGATTTTATCAGCGCACATAAACTCCAAAGGCGGCGAAATCCTTGCTGAAGTACCTGATGAAGCGCAGGAAAAGATAGTGAATGCTTTCCGAAAAAGAGGTGTCTCGGTCACTGTGCCCAAACTCATCGAGGTCGATGCTGAAAAATGCTTCAGTTGCGGCTCGTGCGTTGCTCTCTGCCCAGTGGAAGCAATAAGTATAGACAAAGACTCACAGGTCCAATTCAACAAGGAGAAATGTGTCGGCAGCACATGCAGCGTCTGCGTAGACGCGTGTCCAGCAAGAGCCATAAAATCCGTCAAGCAAAGCAACGGGGACCAAACAGCACCCAACAGGAAAAAATAAGTTGCCAAAAAATCTTCTCAAGGAAAGCTTCACTCTTAAAGAAACGGCGTGCACAATTATTTCTGACAAACAGCGGGGCATTCAAACCGCTAAAGAATCGATTAGGCAAAGCAGGCAAGAACTCGAAGTCTACATAAAAGAAAACCCCAAGTTCCTCTACACTCTTAAGCCGTACCCAGCACCTGAAAAGCCATTGGTGGCAAAGTTGATGGCTCAAGCCTCAAAGGTGGCATGGGTCGGACCTATGGCAGCCGTCGCGGGAGTCATCGCAGACCTAGCCGTTGAAGAAATGAAGCGCGTGGGCTGCAAGGTGACGGTGGTGGAAAATGGAGGCGAAATTTCTGCAGCCTCCAACGTGCCTGTTGACGTTGCAGTTGCCATAGGAAACGAACCCCTCTCCAAGCGTTTCGGCTTTAGGCTCACGGAATTTCCAATAGGCGTAGCCACAAGTTCAGGACGTTTCAGCCATGCACTCAGCTTCGGAGACGCGGAAGCAGCTACGATTTTTTGCAAGAACGCAGGCCTGGCGGATGCAGCGGCCACAGCCGTCGGCAACGTGGTTAAAGGGTTGGATCCAGTTTCGGGAATTAAGGCGGGAATCAACCGTGGCATGTCGATTGAAGGTGTTGATGGCGTTTTGATAATTTTCAAGGGCAAGGTTGGGATGGCTGGGAAAATCCCTGAAATAATCAAAGTTGAAGCATAAATTGACTTTGAACTCTTTTCAAGCCCCTTTGCTAAATGCTTTTCAGAGGGTTGACTGCTCCAAGTTTTTGAAGAGTTTAATCGATTAGCTGGATCCGCAACCTCCGCTGACAACAAAACAAGTAGAGAAGACGCTGGCTACATGAAAAAACGGCGCCTGCCCCCTCCGTTTTAAACGGAATGGGTCTTGTTTTTAAGCTTTAAAAAACGGTGAAACCCTGTTTGGTTTATGAAAACTCTTAAATTATACAATTCCCAACTGAATGCAAGGTCTCTTCCATGTCATCGAATACTAACGTGCTTGAAGTCCAAAGCTATGATGATAAAGAAAAAATGTTCCTTGTTAAGTCGCCCTACGGAAATGTCGTGAAGGTTCAAGATACCTTTGCAGAGATGTTTGCCCTTTGGGTTGGAAGAGTTTTAATCACTGCTCAAAACGAGAAATGGGCGCAAATCGCCGCAAGCCTAACTACAGGTTTTGCCACAAGCGTTATTGAGGCGACGGCGGAAGCAGCAATTGAACGACCTGTTCCTGCAGATCAGACTCCTGACAAACGACCTGGCGTATATATTCAAATCTATAATCGTGACCGCTTTGAGCTTAAGCACCAGCTTATGCAACGAATCGGCCAATGTACCCTTACTTGCCCAACAACCGCAGCCTTCAACGGATTAGTTGGTAAAAGAACCTTAGATGTCGGCAACAGCCTCCGCTACTTCGGCGATGGCTTCCAGAAAAAAGCCATGGTTGGAGGAAGAAAATGCTGGAGAATACCCGTTATGGAAGGCGACTTTATCGTTGAAAACGGATTTGGCGCGATGGAAGCGGTTGCAGGCGGCAACTTCATGATTTTCGCAGCGGACCAGCCTTCAGGGCTAAAAGCAGCTGAGGCAGCTGCAGACGCAATCCGCGCAAATGCTCCCGACGTAATCATGCAGTTTCCAGGCGGCGTCTGTAGAGCAGGAAGCAAAGCAGGCTCGCTCAAATACAAACTTAAAGCTTCAACTAACCACCCGTACTGTCCAACGCTGCGCACTCTTGTGCCTGACACAGTTGTTCCCGAAGGCGTCAGTTGCGTTTACGAAATTGTTATGAACGGCTTAACCTTGGATGCAGTCAAGAAAGGCATGAAAGAAGGAGTTACCGCAGCCATCGGCGTGCCCGGCGTAGTCAAGATTTCATCCGGTAATTACGGCGGGAAGCTGGGTCCATTCAAGGCTTATCTGAGGGAAGCTATCGGTGTTCCCATGCCCGAGCCAGCTCCGGCGCCGGCGGCAAAACCAAAAGCCTAACGTTCCGTTTTTTGAGTCGGAACTTTTATTTGATTCCTTTTAACGTTAATTGTTCTGATTACGAGCATAATTTAGTGAAGTTGTTTGAGTACAGCTAAAAAATCTTCCCTTGAACTGTTCCGTTTGCGAAAGATGATCAATTCGTTAGCGAGCAAAGAAGGCAGCCACACGGAACTCATTACCGTTTACGTTCCTCCAGGCAAACAAATCAGCGACGCATTAAACCTGCTACGCAACGAATACGGGACAGCCAGTAACATAAAATCAAACGTTACACGTAAAAACGTGCTGGACGCGATTACTAAGGCCCAGCAAAAACTTAAACTCTTCAAAGACCCGGGTGAAAGAGGCATAGTTATTTTCACAGGTGCGCTTCTGCCTGAAGGGGGAGGACCGGGCACCGAACGCATGGAAGCATACGTTATCGTTCCTCCTGAACCTATCAGGATTTTCCTTTATCGCTGCGACTCACGATTTCACACTGAACACCTGCAGGAAATGCTGCGGGAAAAAGAAACTTATGGCATCCTGCTAGTAGATGCCAACAACGCCACGATTGCAACTTTGCAGGGGAAACGGCTGGATATTGTGCGTCAAATGCATTCAGGTGTCACTGGTAAAACTAAGGCAGGCGGGCAGTCAGCTAGGCGATATGAACGTCTGCGGGATATGCAGTTGAATGAGTATTTTACCCGTGTCGGCGCTCATGCGAACGAAACTTTCCTGCCGATTGATACTTTGAAAGGAATTATTCTTGGCGGTCCAGGTCCGACGAAGTACGATTTTGAGAAAGGCGGCTACCTGAACTACCAGTTAAAAGACAAGATTCTCGACGTTGTTGACACGGCTTATGTGGAAGAGCAGGGCGTTAAGGAAGTTATGGATAAAGCTCCTGAAATCATGAAGAAAGTCCGCTATATCGAAGAGAAACAAATCATGCAGAAATTCCTCTATGAAGTCGGCCACGACACGGGAATGATAACTTACGGCGAAGC
>JBEKVK010000083.1:0-6425 GCA_049514075.1 Bathyarchaeia archaeon
TTGGCGCTCGTCATGACAAATGCGGGATCATCAACTCTGTCAAAGAGCATATAGTGCAAGCCAGTATAGGGCAACATGACGCCGACGTTATGCAGGTTCGGGGCGGTCAGAGGAGAAAGATTGTATTCTTTGCTTTTGTTAAGCAGCACGATTGGCCGCATCGGAGATTGCAACAGCTCTTGCTCTTTCGAACCTACTTCAGCGAAGATCTTCGCAGCCTCTATTTTTCTTGCCATCACTGCGAAAGGTTTTTCGCGCCTGTGCTTCGTATTTCGAAGCGTCTTCAAAGGCTTGTCCCGCATGACTGAGCAGGCAATATGAAATCCGCCGTACCCCTTTATTGCCAAGATATTGCCTTCAGAAAGAAGCTTTCCCGCTTCCCGCACAGGGTCTTTGGTGTCCACGGGTTCGCCGCTGCATGTTGTGAGGTAAGCTTTTGGTCCGCAGGGTGGACAGGCCACAGTTTGGGCGTGAAACCTTCTGTTTGCTGGGTCATCGTACTCGCGCTGGCAGAAACCGCAAAGCGGAAACTCTCGCATGGTGGTGTTTTCGCGGTCGTAAGGCAACCGCTCGATAATCGTGAAACGCGGCCCACAATTGGTGCAGGTGATAAAGAAGTATTCGTACCGTGGGTTTTTGGGGTCACGAAGTTCGGCGAGGCATTCGTTGCAAATCGCGATGTCAGGCGGTATGATTGAACCTGAAAGCTCCGCCTCATCGGAACTTTTCCATATTGTGAATTCGCTGAACTGGTTTGCGCCTGAAAGCTCAACTGACTTGACTCGTTCAATCTGCGCATTCGGCGGCTTCTTCTGGGTTAGGTTACGCATGAAACTCTTAACATTTTGCGCTTCGCCCTCCAGCAGGATCTCAACCCCTGCGTCGCCCCTATTCCGAACGTACCCTGTTAAACAGTTTGCAACTGCAATTCTGTAAACAAATGGGCGGAACCCTACGCCTTGAACGATACCAGTAACGTTGAGTTTTACGCGCAAAGATAAACCTGCCATAACTCAAAACAGAGGTTTTCTCTTATACATTTCGACAACGCTTGAGGATTTACCGTTTTTCTTCTCGAAGTTGGCGCTTCAAAACTTTGCCCGCTGAACTGACAGGTAAGTCTTTCCTGAATTCCACTTCGCGGATCGCCTTATAGGGTGCCACCTTGTCGTTGACGAATGATTTGATTTCTTCTGCTGAGACCAACGCGCCTTCTTTCAGCACTATGAAGGCCTTCGGGATCTCGCCTGCCAACGGGTCTGGTTTCCCTATGACTGCGCATAGCTTAACGGCTGGGTGCTCGTAGAGGAGGTCTTCGAGGTCCCGCGGGTAAACGCTGTAGCCACTGTATTTGATGAGGTCTTTTTTGCGGTCGGTAATGTAGAAGTAGCCATCCTTATCCATGTGTGCAATGTCCCCTGTGAGAAGCCACCCGTCGTGCAGAACCAAAGCGGTTTCCTCAGGCTTACGCCAGTAACCCTTCATGACCTGTGGTCCCTTCACCTCAAGCTCCCCGGTCTCGCCTACACCGAGAGTTTTTGCGGCTGAGCCTAAATCTACTATTCGCGCATCTGTATCTGGCAGGGGCAAGCCGATTGACCCGACTTTCAACATTTTCATACTGCTGTCAACGGGGTTGCAGTGGGTGACAGGGGACGCCTCCGTTAAACCGTATCCTTCAACTAAAGACCCGCCTGTCGCCTGCGTGAATTGTTTTTGGGTTTGCGACGGCAACGGTGACGCGCCTGAAATGCAGGCCCGAATCGAAATTAAATCATATTTCCCCAATTCGGGGTTAGTTAAAAGCATCGAGTACATGGTCGGAACACCACAGAAAACCGTGACCCTGTGCTTTTGGATAGCGTCTAAGGCTTTGGCTGGCTCGAACCGTGGCATCAAAACCATTCTTGCCGCTAAGCTGATGGGTACAGTCATGCTTGTTGTCATTCCGTAGATATGGAAGAGGGGCAGCGCGGTTAGGAAGGTTTCTTGGGCTGTTGTTCCCTTTATCCAAGCGGCGAAGGATAATGCATTGGATAGGAGGTTGGTATGGGTTAGCATGGCGCCTTTGGCTGTTCCTGTAGTGCCACCCGTGTACTGCAACGCAGCTAAGTCTTCGTTTGGGTTCAATTTCACGTTTGGAGGATCGCTTGCTTCTTTTTCTGATAAAGCTTGGAAAGCTATGGTGTTTGTAATATCTATGGGGCGGGTTTTTTTATAGCAATATTCATCTAGGCCTGTCACTATGACGTTTTTTAGCAAGGTTTTTTGCTTATTTTTCACTATTGTTGGATAAAGCGAATCCAGCGTCACAATGGTTTGTGCTCCTGAATCTTCCAATTGGTACTCAACTTCGCGTTCCCGATAAAGAGGGTTTATGGCCGTTACAACTGCTCCAGCTTTAAGCACTCCAAAATAGGCAATCATAAACTGAGGAATATTGGGCAAAAAAATTGCAACACGGTCGCCTTTTTTCACGCCTAACTTTACAAGAGAAAGGGCAAACTGGTTTGAACGCGTTTCCAACTGGATATAGGTGATTTCCCGTCCGCCATAAATTATGGAAGTTTTTTGCGGAAATTCTTTTGCACATTTGTGAAGGATTTCCTGGAGAGGAACCTGTGGAACCTCCAAGTGTTTTGGCACTTGGGTAGGCCAAGAGTTAAACCAAGATGCGTTTTTTTGGGGCAAGACACGTCGCGTTACATTATGAGTAAATAGGTTAAAACCTTACCCTAACTTCGCTTTCTTGTCCTTTGAATAGTCTGTCATTCCTAGTCTGTTGCCGAAGGGATCTTTGAACTCAACCGCCATACCCGTGTGAATCTCGAATGGTTCGGTTAAGAACTTTAAGCCTTTAGCGATTAGCCGCTTGTACTCTTCCTGCACGCTGTCCACAACGAACCAAATCGTCGGTTTCGCGTCGGGAAAACTGAGGGTGTCCTTGAGGATGATTGCTGGTTCATTGTCGCCAACCCTGAAAGCTACCATACCCATTTCTGAAAAGTCAAACTTGACTGAAAGCCCCAAAACGTCATGGTAAAACGCTTTGCCCTTCTTGAGGTTGTCGCTTGGCAGGAAAAAGTTATCGTAATCTTTCAATGTTTCACTTCGAATTGATTGTGCAGTAAGTTATTAATAACATTTCACAATTCGGCTGGAAACTTTCCTTTTTAGGCGGAGGATTGAGTGGGTTCGGGTTTCTTGCAGAAGAGTAATGCAGGCAACAAGGCTACGATTATGAAGGCTGAGTTGAAGATGAACCCTGCCAACTTGATTGCGGAGTCTTTAAAGGGAACAAGCGAAATGGCGATTGGCGACGATGGGAACCAACCGGGAGCAAAAAACTGAGGGTACCCGACGTAAACCCAAAGCAGATAAATTATGCCGCTTGCCACAATGGCCAGAACAAGGTATCTGTTGAGAGTCATGTATTTGTAGCCTGCAAATGGCAGGCTTATCATCATTAGAGTCCAGTATAGCGGGTAAGTTGCAGCTGACGTGTTGAAGTTGAAGTTTAAAGTAAACAATGTGTTGGCGACTTCAGTCGACATCCTTGCCTGGGCATAACCGAAATGATACAGCCCCTGTTGCAGCCAAATTCCCGCGGCAACACAAGCTACAGCTAAAAGGAATCGCTCATACCCGACGCCCTGCCGCCTCATAAAAAATTCTGCAAGAACAAACGCCAACCCATAAACCACAACGGAGCTTGTGAGCACGGCTGCGGATGAGGTGCTGTCCCCAGAAAAAACAAACCCTCTGCCCCGCCAAACCAACAACGCCGCAACCACGCATAGGCAGGCCGCTTCAAACCAGTTTCGCCTGAACCAATCGATGGCTACGTTAAAACCCCGCAAAACGACGCCTCGGAAAATTCTTCCCATTTTACGTTGTTATGTTAGTTGAGGTAGGGTGTGTTTAAGATTTTTGGTCTCCTCAATCTCAAAAATGTATAGAGGAAATGTTGGTGCCGGGGGCGCGATTCGAGCACGCGACTTCTGGCAAAGAGCGCTTAGCCCCTTTTGACTCCAGATTATGAGTCTGGCGCCCTGGCCAGGCTAGGCTACCCCGGCACACAATTAGCCACTTTTTGCGATGGCTGAATCCATTTAGTTTATTTTCCATCATTTAAACTTTTAAGCCCAGCACTTGGATTGGTTTGGATCTGAGGGCACTGTGCTGAAAACTGGGATATCGGTAACATCCAAACAGAGGTTTTGTTTGCATAAAACTTATTGGAGCGGAAATGCAGATTTAGCGTGGTGACGTGTGTGTCTTCGAATAGTGATGATGATTTTCCTGAGTGGACGAAGCGGAAACGGGCTAAAGACCCTTTCTTCGGCGACATAGATGACATGTTCCGTGAAATGGAGAAGATGATGGATGAGGAACTCAAAAACTTCACGGAAAAAGTGCCGAAAGAATACGTTAAAGAACGCAAGCTGGCCGACGGAAGCACCGTTAAAGAGCTTGGACCATTCGTTTATGGTTACAGCATGAAGATAGGTCCCGATGGAAAACCGGAAATCCAAGAGTTTGGAAACCTCAAGAAGGGACTCAAAGGCACGCCTCAGGTTAAGGAGGAACGCGAACCCTTGGTTGACATCGTTGAAACAGACGGCGAAATCCATGTGGTTGTGGAGTTGCCAGGCGTTGAGAAAACCGACATTAAACTGCACGGCACCGAGGATTCGTTGACGATTTCGGTGGATACCCTCCAGTACAAGTACTACAAGGAAGTTGAATTGCCAGCTAAAGTGCGAGTTATAGAGGCGAAGTCAAGCTACAAAAACGGCGTCTTAGAAGTCGTCCTGCCTAAAGATGAAGCCCAAAACAAGCCGAAAGGACAACCGATTGACATCGGCTAAAAACCTAAATTCAATCCCTTCAATAATTCAGTGTTGCGAGTACAATAATGAGCGTTAATCAAGAGTTAGATACTTTAAACGCTGTTTGTCGTGAAGCAAAATCAGTGGGCAAACTGTCAGGCACCAATTTAACGGAGCTGTATGAGCTTTTCGGGACAAGATTCACAAAAGCTCTTGACGCCCTAAAAGAGGGGCGAGTGAAAAAATACACGTTTAAACCGACCGGAAGGGTGGTTTGGATTGTTGTAGGCAGGGAACGGGACTACCTTATCATGCCTGAAGCTGAATTCTGTACCTGCGACGACTTCTACTTCCGCGTTCTAGACAAAAAAGTCCACATGTGCTATCACCTGCTGACTCAAAAGATCGCTCAGAACTTAACCTGGTTTGAAATTATAGAAGAAAGCGATGAGAGCTACGATATGCTGATGAATGAGTGGAAAAAAGCGACACCTTAAATATTTAGATGTTACAAGAATATGCAATATTGCAGGGAGAATTCACATGAATTTAGGGCCATACTTCGTGACTTTAGAATATGTCGCAATGAGCGGAATTTTCATCGCTTTAGTTTTGATCTTCCTCTACATGTATTACGGCAAAGACGAGGAAGAAGAAATAACCGATTAAACTATCCCCTCCCTCTACAGTATCAAGAGTTTGCCGCGCCTTCTATTCATTACGAAAAACAAAACTAAACTTATTACCGACAGAATTATCCCGATTAATATAAGCCACGTCGCCTTTGGGCCGGAACCGAAAACAATCGGGAATGGACCGATGAAAACCACAACCCCCGCGCTTGATGACCCACTGAAAATCGAAGCGATTACAACTAAAACTATTACACCGACGAAAACCAAGACTATTCCTAGAATCAGCAGCCAAAACAATCGGCTGGAAATAGGAATCCCTTCTTCAGATTCATCATCTTCAGCCAAACTCTTCATCTCGTCAACCAATAAAACAGAACCATCGCAATGACAACGGCAATAACAAGCGCCAAAGCAAATGCCAAAACCGTCTTGACAGATTTGTTGTCTGTCCCAAAGATAATCGGGATGGGACCAATCATAATTATTCCTGCAGCTTTAACTTTGCCTCTTTTGGCACCGTGTGCTGACGCCGCAACTATCGCAATTATAATGATTATGATCCCAGTAACTATAAGTGCTAATGCAAGCGCATAAAAAACTTCAAAATCCAACCGTTCTTCCTCCAGAGCGCGCTATATCAAATGGAAGAGCGTTTGTAATAAATGTAAATAGCGAAAGAGAAGCACGCTTGACGCGTAAATCAATTCTTGATTGATCTCCTAGATGTTTTTAGAGACTAATTGCAACAAATCCAAACCCCATTCGAAGAAAGCATCCCAAAGCATAACCGAAAAATTTCGCCTTCGGAAACACTATCAAACTGCTTGCAATTGCAATAAATGTGAACAGAGAGACGAGAAAGGCAAAAAATTAAAAGGGTTCAAAATAGTTATCGTGTCGGCGGAAAATGAACACCAAAGACATCATCCAAAAAATCCTTGCAGCAAACCCCGAGGCC
>JBEKVK010000084.1:0-6266 GCA_049514075.1 Bathyarchaeia archaeon
GCGTTCCTGTTTATTCGAATAAGAGGCAAGGTCAGTTACTTCCAACTTGTCGTTGAAGACCAAATTAAAGACCTAGAAGGCTTAACATTAAGAATATCAAGAATTGACCGAATGGCATCGTCAAACTTGGATTCAGTGAAAGAACGGCTCAAAAGATTAGTCGGGATGTGATAACCTACGAGAATCTACCAGAATAGTGTACAAGTAATCGGACTAGGTTCAGCAGGAACCAACATCGTAGAAACCTTCCTTAACCACAAAAAAACTAAAGAACTGATACAAAACGACCTCACCAGGCTCTCTCTTTTAGCTATAGACATCGCAGATCCAGAAATCAGAAGCCTGCAAGAAACCTATGAGGGAATAGAAAAATCAATGGTGAAAGCAGGCATACCCGCTGAGAGAATGCGCCTAATCGCCCAGTCAGTCAAATTCCCAACCGCAGAAGCAATGTTCGACTTCATCAACCAGAAATACGGAGAATACCTCATAGCCGAAGGAGCCAAACTCAACTTTCACCCTTGGCTGGAATCCACAATGGCTATTCCACCAATGGCAGGAGGCGCCGGCAGACGAAGAGCCCTCGCCAAAGCAATATACGCACTAAACTATTATCAACTCGGAATAGTCAAAAACTGCATTAACAGCTTCAAAGAACAAGCCCTCTCAGGAATCATTACACCAACAGTGGTTATATGCTACGGACTCGGCGGAGGAACAGGCAGCGGAGTATTCTTCGATTTTGCAAGACACCTTCGAAAGGTTTTGGGCTCAGGCGTCGCAATCATAGCCTTCGTAATTACGCCCTGTGGCGGAGACGATCCCCCGGCGAAAGGATGCTCAGCCTTCACATCTATGAATGAGCTTTCCCTGTTCCTCAATAAAGATTACAATGAATACGTCGTCAAAGAATATGGCGAATGCTACCGAAACCCACTTAACGCACTTATCTACTTGCCACTGCTACCTGCATTCTCGAAAGTAGGCAACATTGTCAGCGCCCGAAGAGAAATGGACGACATGGTCGTAGATATGCTCTACGTTTTAATGGACTTCGACTTAGCAGACTTAATGGGCGGAATCGGCACAGAAGTCGGGTTGACCTACAACTCAGCACACACACTGGGAATGGTAAAAGTGAATTACCCAGTTGAAGAGTACATTTCAGCCTACAAACTCAACTTCGAAGGCATCCAGCTACTTCAAGACCTTCGAAGAGAAAAACTTGACATCCTCGACGAAATCGGTAACATCATCTCAGTCGACCATGATGTAGCACGCGAACTCTTTAGAAACTACCTAATAAAAGCAGGCACATTTAACGAGGAACAATTCGAGGACAAATTGAAAACCGAAATCACCAGTAACCCAAGGCTCGAAGACGACCTCGCACTGCACGTCAAAGGCGTTGAGATACAGGTTAAAAACTGGCTTGCCGAAATCATGAAGCTTCTATCAACCATAAAACTTATGGGAAAAACAGGCCCCATTGAAGATTCCATCATAAACTTGACGCTGAAAAAGGAAGGCTCAAGAAAACTGGACAACCTGGAATCTTTGCTCACAACTTTGACGAAGAGCCACTTGGAATTCCGTGAGAAAAAAGCACTTATTGTGGAACGACTCAACCAACTGATTCCCAGCTCGCAAGTGTTCACTGTTAGGCAAAAGAAGATTCTCGAAGATTTAGTCAATCTAGCAGAGATCGCTGAGCGAGCACTTGATTTGCAGCAGTTCTATGATGAAACACGATACTTAACTGACGCTCTCATTAGGTATTATCAAGTTCTTCCTGAAAGCCAAAACGAACTTAACGACCTGAGAGACATTCAAGCCGAACTCTCAACAATCTACCTCATAATACAGCTCATGCTCAGAACCCCAGCTGACGAGGCAAAGATGATTGACGAACACGTGACCTACATCAATGAGATATTGGGAAGACGCATGCAGAACCGTGGCAACTACGACAACGAAGTAGCGAGAGTACAAGAGACAAAGAAACGTAAGGAATTCGACAAAGAAAAGCTTGAAAGACAAAATCGAAGATTCTTCGGCGGAAAACGATACGCCAGAGAACAGCTTATGGAGCTTGACAGAGACCTAAAACGCATAGAGTCAGAAGAAGCCTTCGCCATTGAAAACCTCAACAAAGTCGACAGTATAATCAACCTCTACGAGACACTGGCAAAACGTTTCGAATTAACATCAGAGTACCGCAAGAGGCTCAACAAGATTGTTGACATAAACGAGGAATACGAGGAAATGGTCAATCAAATCACCGCGCCGAAGAAGTACTTCGAAAAATCCGCGGACCTGACAGAAACCGAGCAGCTAAGAATTATATTCAAAATACTCACTGAACAAGAAGAAGGCCTCACAAAAGAAGTAATCAACAAAGACATTCTCGACCTAGAGCACTTCAAAGACTACATTAGAAGTATCATCAGAGCCTTCAAGACACCAACCATCATGGGATACAAACCAACCTACAAGACAGACTATATCTGGGTCACCATAGTTTCGCCGCCGAACATGTGGACCGAAGACTTATCACAAGAAGTCTACACCGCGTTAGCAGGATACGTCACAAGCGAAGTATCAAGAACCATCACTGTGCGAGTCATCGAATCACGAGACGCATGGACAACAAGAGTGCTAGTCATCGGCGGAAGAGGAAAACCCGAAGACATGGAAGCATACGACGAAATGCAGCTACTATACAACAAATCAAACGACTTCGAAAGACATCTATCCAGAAGTTACCTGCTTGAACACGGAGTCTCAGCCGGACAAATCATCAAAAAACTAAACCAGGAAAACGGTGTACCAGTCAGTAACGGCAATAAGAAATAGAATTAAGTAGGGACTTCCGAAGGAGTTTCCTCATCCTTCTTTATACCTAAGTTTTTCATCATCCCCAACCATTCTTTCTTATCTACTAAACCTTTTTGCGTTGCGCGGCTTTTCAGGCTTTTAGACCTTTTTTCATAGTCAAGAAACAATTCAGTGGTGTCGAAGCCACCGACGAACAAAACTACGTCAATTCGGTCGCTTGCGTCATCAACATAAACGGGTTCAGTGATGTAAATCGTTTTGAGGTTGGCTTTTTCCTTAAACCAAGTAGCTACTGCCAACTCGATTTTTGCCCTCGGAAGCTTATCTTTCATACTCAGCGGCATGCGAACGAGAACGTAGGCAAGCGAAACTGTGGATAGGTCGAAGTTTAGAAGCGGCTTAACCAAGGTTGCGTCTAAGATGTTTTCGATTGAACCGTAAATCTTAAGGCTTGCACCAGGCGCCAACAGCACAGAGTACATTTTGGTGTTGAATATTCTTGATTGCTCGCACAATTCTTCAACAAGCGCTTCCTTAGAAAGGAACAAGTTGACCAGGTAATTGGCGACCAAGTTTCCTTCTATGAGCAAACCGACCCTGTCGACGCCCTCGTATTTTTCAAGCATATCCCTTTCCAAAAGCAGAAGAGTAGCGGCGTCTTTGTCCGCGCAAATTCCCATTGAAGCAAGCGCATTGAAATACGCATCTGACGGCTGAATTTTCGACGGCAACAACGCGATCGAAAGCGAGTTTATGTTATAAGCTTTAAATTTCTCAATTAAAGTAGGTAGAGAAGCACTGCCAATACCATCCCACACTGAAGCAACCATGATGGCGCTGTGCAGTTTATCTGTAGGCTTCTTCTTTAGGCTGTCCATCAATGTTTCATCCTTTGAAACAAAGGGTAAAACGTTGTACCAGAAGTGAGTTTCAATGTTTGCGTCTTCAAATCCCAAAACCAGATGAGCATTGAACTCCTTTGGAATCCATGTGTAAACTTCCTCGCTTGACTTTCCAAGGAGAACCTGCAACGTCAACCCAGCTTTGTCAACGTAAGGCTGTTTGAGCAACACTTTAATCGGGTATTCTCCGATGTATACCGTAGCTTGCTTTGGAAGAAGCGGCTTTAAGGTTTCAATATGTTTTCTAACGCTGTCTAAAACGCTAAATGCTTTTTTAGTCTCAGTCATCCGAGGTACCTACGTAACCTTTAAGAAGCTTTCACCTAAAATAAGGTTTTAGGTTACTAGCTTGAAGAGACCATCGCTTAAGATCTCCGGGTTGAAAACTTGGTACGCAGATCAAAAACAGAAACGAAAAGAAGAGGAGATTGAACGAAAAAAACATGAGTCTCCGATGCTGAAAATGCTTGCGTTCGTAGTAACGCTTGTTGCAATGGCCATTGGCATGTCTATTCTGCCTCTGTTCCCGCCCCCGCTACCGATTTTTCTTGCAGTGCTTGTGGCTTTTCTAGTCTACCAATACCCAATAGTCGGGATGCCCATCGGCGGCGCCGTGATCGGGTTAGGTTTACTTTTCAATTTGTCCCAGCCCGGATTCTACTTTATCTCTTATCTGGGATCAGAACAGATTCGAGTAGGATTTGTAGTTGTGACTATGGCACTGTTAATTGGTTTGCCAATAGCTTTCAACCGCTACAAGAGCGTCCTCGCCATTGATTTCGGAATACTGGCGGTTGCAGCGCTTTCTTCTTCCTCAACGTATTTCTTAGCGATCCCATTGCTTTTTGCTTCAGCAGTGTACTTCAAAAGACAGGTCGTTTTGACTGTTGTATTCTACGCCTTGCTCACGATTCCTCTTCAAATCGTCCAATACTACCAGTACACTGTTGCGCCAATTCTTCAGTCTGATTGGTGGAATGTGCCCGGCACAAGTCCGCCGATTTTTGTTTCTTTACAGCAAATTTTTTCGAGCCTTGGTTCATCAATAGCTCAGTTTCGACTCTTCGACGTATCCCAAGTTATTTACAACATCACCGGTCAGTTAACTTGGATTCCAAATGCAAACATAAACGGACACACCCTTGGAAACGCAATGACGCAGTACCTTGATTCAGCGCCTGGCTTGATCATGTTCGTCGTTATTGTTGTAGGTCTTGCCATGGGAGGAATCTATTTCACAAGACTACTTATCAGATCAGGTTCAGGAGGGTTAAGCGACAAACTTTTGCCCATTTTCACAGCAACTATCGCAGCCGCTCTATTCTTTATCCTTATGGGCGCTCTGGCAACACCGCTGGCTTTTTCAGCTGACACAAGCCCGGGAACGCTGATTCTTGGAACCTTAGCCACTCTTCTCTTCACACTTCCAATTGCTTTCATTAATACCAACCCCAAACAAACGACGACTCCCCAAATGATCACCGATAAACTAAAAGGACTCATCGCCAAGGCCCATGCTCTTGTTGATCAAATAGACCATGTCAAAGCCAACATCCCTGTTGTTGTAAGCGTGCCTGAAGGAAAAATCTCCATCATTAAAGACAATCTTGAAGATACACTGAGGAAATCTGAAAGCCAACTCTACGATCCAGTGGAGATGGACAAGAAATTCGCTGAACTTGACCCCGTTGGGGAAGAAATTGATGCAGTTGACTCAGAGCTAAATGCTCTTTTGGCAGAGTACCAGATTTTCGTTAATTGCGAATATTCTAACTGGATAGGCAAACTAATGGACATCGGCTTGGATGTACAATCCACATTGACGGCCGATTACCTGAAGGCGATGACTCTTGATGAAAGGATAGACGCGATTAAGCAGACTTTGGAGGCGGGACGAACCCTTGCCAAGAATGTGATGCTGACGGCTGAACCCATTTACTTTGTTGTGAGGTCTCTTTACGACCCAAGCTTGCCTGAAACAAGTAGGGCAATTGAGTTTACTAACAAGAAAATCGAGGCAAAAGAGTCGCCGTGGATCGCAATCGAAGCCTTATACAACTCTCTTAACAACTGGAGCAGGCAATATGGGGCTGACATCTTGTCTTCAATGAGGTACCTCAAAGATTCCCTTGCGCCGATAGCTAACTTGAGTAGTGAGAGCGATATGTTGCCGCCTGTTTTCGGTGAGAATCTTTCTAAAGTTCTTGATTACGCTAAGAAAGCCGAGGGCATGCGCTTGCTGGTGGGCAAGAAAGTAGAGAAGGAGACCCTAAGCATCGTTGACGTTGTTTCTCTGAAAGACGACATACAAACATTTCTTGCCATCGCCCAAGATGTCCTCTCCATGCTTTATACTGAATTGGTGACTGAAGAAGACACAATTGATCGTCTTCTTCCCACAAAAGAATACATCTGGGAAACCAATAGCAACCTACGCGAACGTCTAAAGAAAGCAACCGACGCCCTTGCCAATTCATCCGACTACAAGATCAACCAAATAATGGAGAACCTGCCCAAAAGCCTCGC
>JBEKVK010000085.1:0-6241 GCA_049514075.1 Bathyarchaeia archaeon
AGTCAATTAGTTCATGCCTCCAAATGTCGTTGTTAACGAAATTTTATGCGAAATTACCGGAAAAGCGAACTGTTGCCCTAAGCTATCCCTGTTTCCATATTGCTTTTTATGCAACATAGTTCTAAAAATATTGTATCAGTTAATATATAAAACTAACCTATTGGCAAGCGTTCAAACAAGACAGCAGAACGTTCTCTTTAGATCCAGCCTTTTCTTCGAAAAACAGCGATGAGCCCCGCTGAAACGCCGATCATCACCACAATCATGATGTAGAAACCATAACTGTAATTACTACCCGGCACAGAGAATCCCCGTCCGAAGTTTGTCCCGTAAATGCCCGCAATCAAGGTAAGCGGCAGAAAAATCGCTGAAATGATGGTTAACACCCTGATTATGTTGTTAGTAGTCAAAGTTTGGGCGTTGATTACGATATCGACGATGTCCTGGATTTCTTCTCGGTGAGTATCTACAACATCTATTAATGATATTGTCCTATCGTACAGATCTTCAAAACGCGGCAGTGTTGCACTTGAAACTATGGCGAATTCGCCTCTTGCCGTCCTTGCTGCAACTTCACGGAGAGGTCCTATCGCCTGCCTAAGAGCCAAGACTTGCTCTCTTGACCTGGCAATTTCCACCCCGATATTCCTGTTTTGCTCCTTCGGTCGCTGTCTGAAGCCTTTTGCAGCTTCTTGGCTCAAAAACTGAAGCCTTTCGTGAGCCATGTCAGAAACTAGGAAGCACTCGTTCAGAATCAAGTCTAATATTATGTACAGTAGGATATCCGTAGACGGTTCGAGTGAAATAGCAAAATAGCCGTGGGTGCTGATTTTCTTGTAGATTTCGCAGGTTATGTCTGAGTGACCTTTGTGAACCGAGACGATCCATCTGTTACTTATGGTTAAGGCAATCCATTTTGTTCTTGCCACCGGCATAAACTCGCCGCTGCTCGGATAACTCACAAAGCAGGAAACACGGTTCTCAACTTCTTCAATTTTCGACCGCCGTCCATGCTCGTCAAATTCCTTCACATTGAAATTAACTAACTCGAAATAGCTTGCTAACTTCGCCATTTCAGCTTCATCAGGGTCTTCAGCATCAACCCATAGGATTGTATCCTCATTGATTTTGTCGGGCAGAACCTCTAAATTGTCGGAGCGCCATTGTCCGCCTTCATCTTTCCTGAGTTTATTGATGGTTAACATTTTGCCGTCCGTTTAACATTTGACGTAACATGTTTCTTCCTTATTCTTTGGTTGCTCGATTATTTAAGAAATTGCCGCATAGCCAAAGGATGATATGAGCCTTATGTGCGCTCCGCGCCTTTTAGTTTGAGTTGGCGCTGTAGGTGGATGTTACGTCTTGGTATTGGTTGTCTTCAAACGCGTAGACTTTGACTGTCGATCCAATGTATTGTCCCCAATCCCAACTCAGGTACCTGTGTGGGGCGTTCCAAACTTTGTCTGACGGATCCACATGAACCCATTTGCCATTGTAGTAGTCTTCAGCCCAGACATGAATATAGCTCCAGCCTTGCGTGTCAACAGCCACAACAAGTCTGCTTTGGTACCCGAGCGCTAAACAAGCTGAAACATAAACTATGCTCCATTGCACACAGATGCCTTGGCCTCTGCCCAGAATTTGGAATGGGTCCTCAAAAAAGCCGGTTGGGTCCGAGGCAAATGTCATCTTGCTGGCTTCCCAACTGAAAAGTTGAGTTTGGTTGTAGTCAGGGTTAAGCAGAGATTGCATTTTGGTTTTGGTTTGGCTTGAATTCAAATTTTTCATTATGTCAAGGTAATGACTAGTGAAAGCTTCAAAAGCCGGGTCGGTGTTCGCTGGGGTTGCCTGATTTTTTACGGAATCATTGTTGACGGACGTGGACCAAAAATGTACAGTGGCCATAATCGTTCCAACAATCAAAGCGGCTGAAATAATAACTACCCAAGGGCGTGTCTGTCTGCGCTTTTTTAACGGAGGAGATTTCCTGGCGGGGCTCATAGCGCTATAATTCAACTTTTCAACGTAAAAGCGTTACCGTTTGTGCCTTAATTATTTCTGAAAGGCAAAAAAAGGAAAATCACACTTTATCAAACATTGGGAATGCAAAGTCAGGACTGCTCTTTTGGCCCTGCAAAAGACTCCTGAAAGTTGAAATGCTTTAGTTTACAGATTTCTTCAGACTCGCTAATAGAAGTTTTTATAAACAAAATCGAACAACAATTAATCCTTGAGGTTCAACTGTTGCCAGCTAAGAAACCTGCAAAGAAAGAAGTTAAACCAGCGAAGAAAAAATAAATTACCAACCTGATCGTCGGATTCAGCCGACGTACCCTCTTTTTAAATTTCCAAGTCCAAAATTGGTGATCGAGATTTTAGAGTGGCTATTTTTTGAAAGCTAACCCCGTAAAAAAAGCCACAATCTTATTCCCGCACTTAACAGTCACCTGATACAATCCGGTCGTTTTTCCATCTGAAACCCGATCTGCCACAGCCGTCAAAACATCGCCTTCGGCGGACGGCTTCAGAAAATTGATGCTTACTTGGATTGCGACGGCAACGTTATCGCCGTAATTGCATGCGTGTGCGAATGCGTAGTCTGCGAGCGAGAAGATTGCTCCGCCATGAGTATACCCCAAGGCGTTGGTGTGGTTTTTCTCAACTTTCATCTCTACTTTAGCATGTCCGTCTTTGGCTTCAACCAGCTGAATTCCCAGAGCATCAGCAAAATGATCTTTTCCCTTCATGCTTATCGTCTCTAAACCGTGCCTAATATCAAATCAATCTAAATAAGATTAACTGTATTTGTGAATCAGACCCTTCGGTTCATTCTTGGCTCAAAATTTCTGATTTTTCTGTGCCTTTCTTCTTATAAGGTCATATTGTGATTTGGTTTTCTGCTTTTGTGTTGTACAGTTTATCTTGGGCGACCGGGGCTTCTGGAATTTTGATTTTTTAATTGGGTTTTTATGTATTGATGTGGCGTTGTGTTGGACAACTGAGTGTTTTGATATGTTTGGGTTATGTGCGAGGGTTTATGTGGCAGTTTTGACAATATGAAGACATAAGAAATATGTCTTAAAAAGACATATTGTACCCCTGTACAACACATCAACAGGAGAAAAAGAAAAAATGATAAAAAACTACCAAAAAGAAACTCAAACAAAACTCACAAAAGGTCTCCTAGATATGATCATCTTACAGTACTTAGGCAAGGAATCAATGCATGGATACCAACTTATCACCACAATCCGCAAAAACTTCGGTGTCTACTTCGGACCCAGCACAATTTATCCCCTGCTAACTCATCTAGAGAAAAAAGGCTATGTTAAAAGCGCTTGGAACATGAATGCGGAAAGACCGAGAAAAATTTACTCCCTTACCAGCGATGGGAAAAGTGTTTTAAACTTCACTGAAAGTTCACTCAACTTCATCTGCAAAAACTTGTCAACCGATAGCAACATATCAATGCAGGTTACCCCGCTATTATCAGAGAGATCACCTCTCCAATAGCTAACTCCTTTTTCTTTCTTTGATTCAGAAAGTGCTATAAATGAAATCTAAGGTTCAAATTTGGATCATCTAGTTGACCGTTAGTCCAAGGTGTGTGAGAGAATACGACCCTGAAGGGGTCCATAGATTTGTGACAGAAAATCGACAAAAAAATGACGAGAATACTGAAAATAGCACGCAACCATGCGTAGTTGACTGCTAGCAATTTTAAATAGGGGCGGTACCAAACCGTTTGTGATGATTACGTTTGCCTGAAAGAGTTTTGGTTACCTCCGCTTGGCCATACATCAACGTGACACCACACTTGGGCAACCTTGTAGGCTCTGTGCTCTCGGCCGACGTCACCGCACGTTACTACCGCCTAAAGGGCGACGAGGTTTTGATGGTCAGTGGTTCAGACACACACGGCACACCCATTGAGGTAGAAGCCATAAAACAAGGGATCAAGCCTAAAGAATTGACCGACCGCAACCATGACCGTGTCGCTGAACTATTCCGCCGATGGGAAGCGTCATTTGACAATTATACAAGCACCGAAAGCCCAATTCACAAGCAGTTTGTTCAGAAAACCCTGCTTGAAATCCAGAAAAACGGCTACATTTTCGAGCAAGAAACTCAAATGTTATACTGCGAACATGACCAACGGTTCCTGCCTGACCGCTTCGTAGAAGGCAAATGTCCGTACTGCGGCTGCGAAAAAGCCCGCGGCGACCAATGTGATATGTGTGGCAGACTGCTCGAGCCAACAGCCTTGGTGGATCCGTACTGCGTAATCTGCAAAAACAAACCAACCGTAAGAACCACGCGGCACTGGTACATCGACCTCTCAAAACTTGCCGAATCCCTGACGAGTTATCTGCAGGGCAACCAACAACTTCCAAGCAACGTCAAAAGCTTCAGTTTGAACTGGATAAAAGAAGGCTTAAAACCTCGTGCTGTCACCCGAGACGTTGAATGGGGAATACCCGCACCTTTCTCTGGGGCGGAAGGCAAAACCATCTACGTTTGGGTCGACGCCGTTTTGGGCTATGTGTCGGCAACTATTGAACAATGTCAGCGGCTGGGTCAGCCTGAGAGGTGGCGAGACTTCTGGCTTGACAAACAAGCCAAAACCCTCTACTTCGTCGGAAAAGATAACATCCCATTCCATACAATAATCCTACCAGCACTGCTTTTAGCTTCAGGCCAAGGCTACAACTTGCCCTGGAACGTTTCCGCGACAGAGTTTCTGCAGTTCAAGGGACAAAAAGCATCAAAAAGCCAACGCGTCGGCATCTGGATAGACGAAGCCCTGGAGATGTTCCCGGCGGATTACTGGCGTTTCTTCCTCATCGCCACGAGACCCGAAAGCAAAGACACAAACTTCACCTGGAACGCGTTTATAGACAGAATCAACGCTGACTTAAATGATACATTCGGTAACTTTATTCATCGAACCTTAAGCTTCATAGCCTCAAAATTCGACTATGCAATCCCGGAACCCACCAAACTTGACAAAGACGACGAGGCCATTATGCAGACCATCAAGGAAAAAATAGACGCAGCAGCCCAAGAAATTGAAGCTTCAAAGCTTCTATCCGCCGTAAACACCCTTGTGTCAGTTAGCCGAATTGGAAACCAGTACCTCAATACAAAGGAACCATGGAACCTGATGAAAACGGACAAGGAAAAAGCTGCGACTATATTTTATGTCGCTGCTCAAGTGGTGAAAGCTGCCACTGTGGTTTCTTCGCCCTTTATCCCCGACACAGCTGAGCAACTTTGGCAAACTCTGAATTTGCCTGGGAAGGTAAGCGAAGTCAGCTGGAGTGAAGCCACAAAACCCCTAGATGCAGGGCATAAGATAGCCAAGCCGAAACCCTTGTTCCATAAGATAGATGCAGATGAGGCAAAGCTGGAAGAACAATTGGCTGAAGTTAGAAAGAAACTGGCAAATCAGCCCAAATGAGAGAGGCTAAACCGTGCGAATTAACGCTGACCTTCACGTTCACAGCAACTACTCAAAGGATTCGCTCATAACCCCCAAAGAGCTCGTTTATTACTCCAAGAAGCGTGGCTTGAGCGCCGTTGCTGTGACTGACCATAATCAGATTGAGGGCAGCTGGAAAATTGCAAAGGAAGTTGATTTTCTGGTTATTCCAGGTATGGAAGTTTCAAGCGCAGATGGTCACATTGTCGCATTGAACATTAAAGAGTTGATTCCCAGAAGTTTAAGCGCCAAGGAAACTGTTGACAAAATCCACTCGGCAGGCGGAATAGCTATTGCGGTTCACCCTTACGCTTGGTTTAAAGGGAGCTTGACAAGCCATGTGAGGGACGCAAAATTCGACGCTGTGGAGACTTTGAATGCTAATGCTTTCCCATTTGGTCGCTGCAAGCGCAAAGCGATGGAAGTGGCGCAGAAACTTCATCTGCCTCAGGTGGGTGGAACTGACGCGCACTATGGCCCAACAATCGGGTACGGGTACACAGCTATCGATTCTGAACCCAACGTCGAGTCGATAGTCAAAGCGGTTGCAAATGGGGATTGTGCGCCCTTTGGGCAGGCGATTCCATTCACACTCACCTTGCGAAGGCAGTATAAACTCATCACACGCAGATTCTCCAGTTCGTAGCGCAGTTCTGAAATGCCTCCTTTTTTTAACAGTCTTTTGGCTAAGCAAGCTTTGATTTCTTGGTTGTCCGAAAGAATCATGTTTTTGGGTAGAAGTAGGGAACTTTTATCTAA
>JBEKVK010000086.1:0-6199 GCA_049514075.1 Bathyarchaeia archaeon
TCAAAAACCGATTCTCTTTATCGGGGTTGGTCAAACCTATAAGGATCTGGAACTGTTTAACCCTGAAAAATTTGTGAACATGGTGCTACGTTAATTTAGGTTTGTTTTGACTTAATTTTAAGCTCTTTTAAGAATCCACAAAAAAATTGGGACGTGAAGGGTTGATTTGAATCAGCGCTGCGGAGATGTCAACCATACATCTTTATGGATTACAAATTCATAACACCTAATAGGTAAAATTTCAAAATAACAATCATGTGTAATTTACTAAATTACCAAACTAGATATTTGGAAGAAAATTTGCAGCAAAAGAAAAAACCAACGGAAAAAACTGACACTGAAACGGTTGAATTAATCGTGTTTCCTTTAGCCCCATCTCAGTTAAGTTGCAAATAAGTGAAATGTATTATTCAATACTCACAAGAGCTTTGCATGCGGTCTGACGATGATTAGCCTAAATATTCTGAAGTAAACATGTCGTGTCTTAACGAAAAGCTTGTTAATTTAAGGTTCTTCAAGATCGATTAGTTCAAAACGGATTTTGCTTGGGTAAATCCAGTACGCTTTTATGAAGTCTTCAATGTCTTGGTCTACGTCTACAACTTCAAAAAAATCAACAAAGTCCATGTCGACGCCTTCAATGTTTTTCGCTGTGTAGACTCTGAGATTAGCCGAATACTCCTTTTCCAATGAGAGTTCCCCCATAGAAATCATATCTGGCACTTCAAGGGCGAACATCAGGTTTGTTAAGACGTCCAAAATAGCAGCTTTGCGAATCCGTTCATTCTTGGTTTTTACAACAATCAACCGCTTATCAAAGACCCTAAAGTTCCAGTTATCATCGACATCCAAAGAAGCAGACATAAAATCACAAATAAAACTAGACATTTCCGCCTTAAAAACTTAAGCCATCCTGAATACTTGCTATAGATTTTCTATAGATTATTTGTGAAACTAATAAGAGATTAAAAGTGATTGTTTTTTTTGCCGAGAATAGCGCATAGCGATCAGAGAGCAAAGCCTCAGCGAATCGGCGTTTAACGAGATGCCCCATAAACCCCAAAGAGACGTATTCCCAATCTTACCTACCTCTTGTTGAACGTTCGGTTCGCTGGGCAATTCGTTCTCTTTGACAAAATATTTTTTCACTGCTGCTTTTTATCTGTCTTTTCCCATTTAGCTGGGTCACGCAAATTCTGAATGGGCGAATCATCCGTATACCCTGAAGCGGCTTGGGTTTTTTGCCTATAGTTTTTCTCTGCTACTTTGGCTTTACTTTCTTTGTCGCTGAGCTCTACGCTTCCCTCAAGTTTTCGAATGGTTCTGCCGATTCTGTGTTGCCCCTTCGTTACCGTGCATCTTCCCATTTTTGGTCAATGTAATTAAATAGTTAAAGTTAAAAAACCCTTCCACCATAGTTTCTGTGGTGAGTTTTTTATGAAAACAAAAGTCAGAACTTTAAAACAAAAAGTTGTAATTCCAGCATCTCCCAAAGAAGTTTATAACGCATATGTTGACCCGATAAAGCACAGCAAATTTACTGGAAGCAAAGCTACAGGTAAAGCAGTGATAGGTGGCAAATTTACCGCTTGGGACGGGTACATTTCTGGAAAGTACCTTGAGCTTGAGGATGGAAAACGTGTAGTTCAAGAGTGGATATCGACTGATTTTCCAGAAGGCTACGGCCCTTCACGGCTGGAGCTGTGTTTTAACAAAGTGCCTGAGGGAACGGAGCTTGTCATGGTTCAAACAGATTTTCCGGAAGAAATAGCAGATGACGCCGCCGACGGCTGGATAGAATGGTATTGGAATCCGCTCAAAGAATATTTTGGCAGCAAAGCTAAAGCCTAATGGAAACGTTTTTCAATGTTTTTAGGCAGCTTTTTCTTTCTTTTCTCTTGTTTTGGCTATGCCTGACACAAAAAAGACTACAGCCGACGCGGCAAGCAGCAACGTCAAGGATGTAAAGAGGCCGGTGTAGCTGAGAATTGACGCTAGGATTACGCCGCTTATTATGGGTCCGACGGCTTGTCCTACGTCCATCATGGTGCTCAAGAAACCCATTGAAGTGCCTATGAGGCAGTCTCTGTTGACCTCAACCATGATTGGTGAAGTTGACGAAACCACCATGGCAAAGCCCAAGCCGTAGCCAATGGAAATCAAAATAAATACCCAGTATTGAGTCATAAATGGAATTATGAACAGAAGCGCCCCGCTTAGGAGGCAGCCTATGACGACGGGTATGCGTCGGCTGGTTCTATCGGAGAATCGTCCCATTAGAGGTCTAGACACTATCAAAGAAACGATTTGCACAGCCATGACGATGCCTATTTCAAACGAGTTAAGACCTGCAACCTTCTGCATGTACAACACCAAATAGAATTCCACTACACCGAAAACGTAATACTGAACTGACTGAACAAACGTAACGACCAAAGTGCCTTTATTAGTTGCAACCTCAAGCCAACCCCTCAACAGGCTCCTGGTTGAAAACTGCGCCTTCGGAGCGTCTGCTAGCATGGGTTTTGTTTCCCTAAGCAAAAGTAGCGCAATTGCAAACGCAACTATGCCTGAGACGCCGACAGCTACGTATAACGTTGCAAAGTTACTCGGAGTTGATAAGCCTTGATTTGTCAAAAGCAATATGTAACCGCCCAAAGCGGGTGCAAGTCCTCTCCCAACATATGTTGCAGCGTTGAAATCGGAAATACGTTCGCCTTTTTTCGCTGGGAACTGCTCTGCAATCGTTGCTTCAGCAACGGGTACAAAAATCGCGGTTGCAAAGCCATGGTAAAACCTGACGAGTGCAAGTTGCCACCAAGCCGTTACCAGCAAGTACAGGAAAGGCGCCGAGGCGAAGATGAAGGTTGCAAGTAGGACAAATTTTCTTCTGCCGAAATGATCTGATAATGAAGCGGCTGGCAAACTGACCAAGATTCCCGGGATAGTGGAGGCGGCAGCGATGAACCCGGTAAGGTCAGCGGGAGTGTTGAGTTTTGAGACGAAAAAGGGTAGAACTGGGTCTTTTGACATGGTGGAGCTTAAGATCGCGAAGGCTCCCATGACGCAGAGAATCAAGAAGTACGGGTCGGTGAGGGCTTTTCTAGACTTCGCCAACTGCATTAACAATCAACAGATTACTGTCTAAGCAAGTGCTATTTTGCTTTTTCTTTTAACTGCGCAAAATTGATATGCTTTTCAGCGCATAGAGGCTTAACGGCGGCAAGGATATGACTAAAACATTATTCTTGATTGACAGTTACCTCAAAGAATCCGATGCGCAAGTGGTTGCGGTTAATGAGGGAAAATTCGTTGTTTTAGACCAAACAATCTTTTACGCTAAAGGCGGAGGACAACCAAACGACACGGGCAAAATAATCAAAGGCTCCGAAGTTTACAGCGTGATTTATGTAGGTAAGTTTTCGGGCGAAATTTCACATGAAGTTGACCGTCCGGGGCTCCAAGTAGGTGATAAGGTCCATCTAGTACTGGATTGGGAGCGGAGGTACAAACTAATGCGCAGCCACACAGCAGCCCATGTTGTCGCTTCACTGCTTAATCAGGGCACGGGCGCTCTTATCACGGGCAACCAGCTTAAAGTGGACCACATCAGATTCGACTTCAATCTGGAAACGTTCGACCGCCAAGTCTTAGAAACGTACTTCGCGAAGGCTAACAGGTTTTTTGGCACTGACGTTGCCGTGAAATGGTATGAGTTGCTCCGTGAAGAAGCTATGAAAATTCCCGGCGTTGTAAAGATGGCTGGAGCGTTCCCACCTGAACTGCCGTCACTGAGAATCGTCGAAATCGTCGGCGTTGACAAGCAAGCGGACGGAGGGACTCATGTCAAGAACCTGCGGGAAGTCGGGCAAGTCGAGCTTTTGAAAACTGAGAATAAAGGAAAAAGTAACAGACGCATCTACTTCAAATTAAACTAAAAAAAAGAAAAGAATTGCAGCGGGGAAAGCCGTTTTCTAAGGTGAAACCTCGTCTAGTCTTTTGTTGGCTGTTTTCGGTCCAAATTGCGCTATTATTGCAGATATTACCTGGAACATCGCGATTATCACGAATAACACAAGTATTGATTCGACAGAGGCAGATTTCATTATTGATAAAAGTGCCCCGACGATTATCAGTCCTATGCCGCCGCCTAAGTGTCCTAGTCCGTCCGCCATTGCGAATCCAGTGGCCCTTGCACGCGTTGGATAGCTTTCTGTGACCCAAGTGTAGGTTATGGGAACGAAGAAGTCCATGCCTATGAAGATGAGCAGTGCGCCTATGGCTGCAAGCCCTAAATTGCTGATGCCGAAAGCTATGAGTATACCACCTACGAAGGTGATGGCTGCGGAGATGGGTAGCCAAAGCTTCCTTTCCATTTTGTCTCCTAAGAAGAACGCCATTATTCCTGCAACGACGAATCCGAAGATACCTAAAGCAACAACTATTCCGTTTTCGGGAAAAGCGAACCCTGCGCCCGCAAGAATTGTTGACAGCCCAGCAGCGTTGATGTAGACAGTCATGTAGCCGAAGAACCACACGAAGAAGAGAAGGATAGTTCTGTTTCTGTAAAGCTTATTCGTGAATATTTCCCTGTATGGAACTGGTTGCGGCTTCTGGACTATTGGAAGTGATTCGGGTAGGGGCGGAAGTTCTTCCATAGACTCCAAGGCACGTGTTTCCATTTCCGTAACAATTCTATCGGCTTCTTTGGGACGACCATGCGTTATAAGCCAACGAGTCGATTCAGGCAACCCAAATCTAAGCAATACGCCTATGAGCGCAAGGAGACCTCCTATAGCGTACATTACTCGCCATCCGTTTGTTGCCAAAAATGTTCCAGCGTTCGCAAGCGCAAACGGAAGACCATTTGGAAATGCAGTAGCTGGCGTGGTCAATACGAGGCCAACCCATACGGCCAAAACGGTTCCGATTCCAGCAAGAACAAATAAGAATGACGTGTATTTTGCTCTGCCATTTTTGGGAGCCACCTCATTAATGTATGAGTTGACGATGGCAAGGTCGGCACCAACTCCAATGCCTGTAATGAACCTGGCAGCGGTGAACTCCCAGTAATTTGTGACGACCGCATTGAAAAGAGAGCCAATTCCTGTTATCAAAAGAGTTACTATAAGCATTTCTCTTCTTCCGAACCTATCTGAGAATGGGCTGAGAGCCAAAGCGCCAATAACGTAGCCAATCAGGTTCAAAAGAACAACAAGTCCTTCTAGGCTCGTTATCGCTGATGAAGTGGGAGACGTCGCCCAGCCGAGCGTTAACGCGGTCTGAATAAAAGAAACGTTGATGTTAAAAATATCGAAGAAAATGAAGATGTATCCAATTCCAAGTATGCCCAAGAACAAGTAAGAGAGCGACCAAATGGGAATTCGATCTTGGCGAGCAATTATTTTTGCGCCGTCTATTTCCCCTTGAGTTGGAGCATTAGGCACCGCGTTAGTCAATTAGTTCATGCCTCCAAATGTCGTTGTTAACGAAATTTTATGCGAAATTAACGGAAAAGCGAACTGTTGCCCTAAGCTATCCCTCTTTCCATATTGCTTTTTATGCAACATAGTTCTAAAAATATTGCATCGGTTAATATATAAAACTAACCCATTGGCAAGCGTTCAAACAAGACAGCAAAACGTTCTATTTAGATCCAGCCTTTTCTTCGAAAAACAGCGATGAGCCCCGCTGAAACGCTGATCATCACCACAATCATGATGTAGAAACCGTAACTGTAGTTACTTCCTGGCACTGAGAATCCCCGTCCGAAGTTTGTCCCATAAATGCCTGCAATCAAGGTGAGCGGCAGGAAAATCGCTGAAATGATGGTTAACACCCTGATTATGTTGTTAGTTGTCAAAGTTTGGGCGTTGATAACTATATCGACGATGTCCTGGATTTCTTCTCGGTGAGTATCTACAACGTCTATGAGTGATATTGTCCTATCGTAAAGATCTTCAAAACGCGGCAGCGTTGCACTTGAAACTATAGCGAATTCGCCTCTTGCCGTCCTTGCTGCAACTTCACGGAGAGGTCCTATCGCCTGCCTAAGAGCCAAGACTTGCTCTCTTGATCTGGCAATTTCCACCCCGATATTCCTGTTTTGCTCTTTTGGTCGTTGTCTGAAGCCTTTTGCAGCTTCTTGGCTTAAAAACTGAAGCCTTTCGTGAGCCATGTCAGAAACTAGGAAGCACTC
>JBEKVK010000087.1:0-8082 GCA_049514075.1 Bathyarchaeia archaeon
CTCTCTTTGAGTTTCTGCTGCTCTTCCGTCTGCAGATGCTTGTAAGCTTCAAGCTGAGCCATGTTCCTCTCTAATGCCACAAAAATACCGTCCTGAAATTTTGTTAAGGTTTGATTCTTGAGAAAGCTAAAATAGTTTGCGCTTTTCCGCCGCAGAACTTTGGTGAAAAAATCAACGGCATAGAACTCCACGCAACTCTCTTATTCAAGACAACGCTAAACTGTTTTCTTAGGATGGAGAAAGAATGGTTAATCTGGAAGATGTCCTGCTGGCACAAAAGAACATAGCGTCGTATGCTAAGTTGACGCCTCTTGTCCCGTCAAAATTTGCAAGTGAATTGATCAACGGGAACGTTTTTTTGAAACTGGAAAACCAGCAAGTTACCCATTCGTTCAAGGTCCGTGGAGTAATCAACAAGCTGCTGAGCTTGTCTGCTGAAGAAAAAGCAAAAGGGGTTGTTACGGCTTCGGCGGGAAATCATGGTCAAGCAGTGGCTTTTGGAGCTCAAAAGCTTGGTTTTCAAGCGAAAATTGTTGTACCCACTCATACGCCGAAGGTTAAGGTGGATGGAATAAGGCAATTCGGCGCGGACCTTGTACTGTACGGCGAGACATATGATGAGGCAGAAAAGAAGGCAAAACAACTCGCCGCTCAAGAGGGACGCCTCTACATTTCCCCATATAATGATGAGCGAATCGTGGCTGGGCACGGAACGATCGGATTAGAAATCCTAAAAGAGCAGCCGAACGTCGACGTGGTCATTGTTCCCGTTGGGGGAGGCGGCTTGATAGGGGGAATCGCCATCGCCGTTAAAACCCAAAAGCCAAAAGCCATGATTATCGGAGTCCAATCTGCAGCTTCACCCGTCATGTACGAATCTTTGAAAGCGGGGAAGATTGTTCCACCGCACAGGCATGAACGCTACACCATCGCTGAAGGACTCGTCGGCGCCGTTGAGAGAGGCTCAATCACATTCAACATCGCGCAGCAGTATGTTGACCAGGTAATGTTGGTAAGGGAAGAGTCGCTTAGAAGAGCAGTCTACCTGATTTGGAAGAACGAAAAACAAATCGTAGAAGGCTCAGGTGCTGCAGGCATCAGTTTGCTTCTGGAAAACAAAGATTCATTCACCGGAAAAACAGTCGCTGTTGTAGTAAGCGGAGGAAACATCGACCCATACCTCTTTGACGGCATCGTCGCCGCTGAGGATTAGAGCAGTTAACCAAGTTTGTAACCGATTTTCCGCACAAAGGCTCGTCTGTCGACGATGTCAGCGTCGCTTTCTATTCCCTTGCTTTTTTGGCCATCGACAACCCCGATTACACCTCTGCCTTGAGCAGTCTCAGCGATCAACACTTCCAAAGCGTTAGCAGTAGCCGCATAAACCGTGCAGACTTCAGGTACCATTTTGATTTTTTCAAGGACGTTAAGAGGGTAGGCGTTTCTTAGGTAAATCAGGAAGCTGTGTCCGCAGCCGATTTCAAAAGCTTTCTCCGCTGCCATTCGACGCAGTTCCCCGTCGTTTCCCTCGTGCCTAACCAAGCAGGGCCCGGAACTTTCGCAGAAGCCTAAACCGAACTGAACGTTGGGTACAGAGTTAACTAGTGCTTCGTAGAGGTCTTCAGCGGTTTTTATAAAGTGAGCCATACCTAAGATGACGTTGCAGTCTTTAGGCGGGTCAATTTTAACAACCTTAAACTCCATATCTTAGCCTCCTATTCTAAGGAGTAAAACGGATCTTTGGAAATATAACTTATGCTCAAGATAAGCAATATGTGGCTTTCTTGTTTACAATAAATCTTATTTTTGCTAGCTGTTCAAGGCAAAATGTTCTGAATGTGAAATTCTATTCAAACCCGGATCCAACTAGACCAGTTTATTTCGTGAATGCTTTGCTAAAAAACGGCCAGCAACAACAAAACCAAGTTACTATGCTAAAAGCTTAATCCTTACTTGCTAACTCGAAATAACTTCATCATTCCTTTTTTTTGTTTGTTTTTAGACGGAGATCTTTCTGCGGACAAAAGCTAAATATCATTGATTCGTTAATCCTTCGGGAAAGAGCAAGGGCTGGTAGTTCAGCTGGTATGAACGCTTGACTTGCACTCAAGAGGTCGGGGGTTCAAATCCCCCCCAGTCCACGGATACGTCTCAATCGATTTTGGGTTCAAATCCTTAGAGAATCTACACCGAGTAAGGTACAAGTCCCAACAAAAACTGAATTTGAGTGGCTGTTCACCACAACTTTTGGATGAAGAGGCGAACTCAGAATAGCCTGGAGCTCCCCTGCGCAATTCCGGCGCAGTAAGTATAAAAATTAACATGAAAATAAAGCGTAAAATGAATTAACGAGTCATGAGCCGTCTTGCATTAGCCTTGTGAATTGCTTTTTGCGTTTCCATATCTCCAGCGAAATATCTGTTAGCATAGTTATGATTTCTTTGTCTGATTCAAATGGTGTTGGATATAGAGTATAATGGTTAATGGCGCTCAAAACTAGATCAATCCATTTAGCGGTGAAAAGAAGAGAATTATCTTCAGTAACTTGGATACCTTTGAAGCAAAATATTCTATCAGTCAGCGGCTTTAGCTCTTGTTCATTAATCATTTCATGGCCCTTGAGAACTTCTATATCCGTCAGAGCCGTCACGGCAGTTGCCCTCAAAAGTCTCTTGTTCTTTACAGTGTGTTCTAAAACACTTCTTATAAAAGAGTTAAGGAAATCTGGAAAATCAGCCTTCTTGTCAATACTTTCGAGAATATTGTTAAAGTCGTGTATTGTGATTAGCCCTATTTCTTTAATAATGGCTGGTTTGCCTTCTGGGAAGTATTTGTAGATTAATCCAATACTGACGTTTGCTTCTTTGGCGATATCGCGTATTGTAAGTTGGCCCAGATCACTTTTCTCAAGAAGTTGTCGTGTCACTTGTATGATTCTTTGAATTTTTGCCTCTTTATCCCTTCTTTTTATTTTAGTACTTAGCATAAAACATTCCTTGGACCAAATAAGTGAATCTTGTTCAAAAGCTTTATTATTTAGCTTGCTGAATTACTGAACAATGTTCACTGAACTTTGTTCACAATTGGGATTTGAGGGGAGTGGCTAATGACAAGAACATCATTGAAGGCAAAAAACTCCCTTGAAACAACTCTTAATTCGAAATTGAGAAGCTTTGCTGCGGAGGGAACCGTCTTCTGGCTCATCGTAGTCGCAGCCGTGGAGATAACCGCAGGTGCCACCCCCGGTGGGTTTGTAGGCTTCATATTCGCATTTGTAAACATTGTTCTAGCGTGGCTCTGTTGGACGAATAAGAAGCCTGCATTCCTGATTGCCATCGCCCTCGCGCTCCTCACGGTAGTCGGCGCGTATCCCTTTCCGTTTAAAAGTGCTGGTAGCCCGTTCGATGCGGAAATTGGAACATTGTTAATCGTAGGTTCATTGCTCATTGCCCTCTCTGGATTCAGAGCGTTCAGAGAAATGCACCGACCAAACACGGTTAAGACAGAGGGTTAGAGGGTCAGACGGCGAACGCCCGAATAGCCCCAAATTCTTTTACTGGTAAATTGGCAACTTAGCCAATCAAAGGATTATTGAACCTTTCCAAACGAAGGATTGGTGGAAACTAAACCAATGTGGCGTTTCTTTTCATATAGATATTTTATGTAGAAAAGTAAGAAAGAGGGCATTAGCCTGTCTTCAGCAGAAAACAAACTAAACTTTCTTTACAGGTTCTTTTATACCTGCAAACTTTGCACTTAATTCCTCCAATTCAAAACTAAACTCTGACTGATTGTTACGTTGTTCTGCCATATCCCCGCTCTCCAATAATAATCCCAGTAGTTACTCGAATGAAATAAAAGCTGTTTTAACTGATAACTGTCTAAACCGCAAACAGTTGTAAAACTTTCCCATGCATTATTTCCACGGAGCAGATTCTTCAATAAACGCTTGTCTTCTGTTTTTCCGTGAAAAATGGAAGTTTAATCCATATACTAAGGTGGATTTGATGGAAACTAAACTGGTTAAGCGGTTCTTTATGTGTGAATCTTTAATTGATCCAGAATAAATCTTAAATATGTGTAAATACTTGAGTGTTTACTTGACCTGAAATGTCGCCGACTTGCACCTTAACTTCTCCTCTTAGCCAAAAACAAAAAACCGTCTGGTCACTGATAAGCAGAGGCTTCTCCATCGCCGCCATCGCAGACAAACTAAACACCACCCGCCAATTCGTTAACCAGACCAAACTAGTCGCAGAAGCCAAACTATCCACGACCCTCCTAGACGTAGCCCAAGCCAACGACCTACAAATCACAAAACTATACCCAAAAGAAGGCATGCTACTAGGCTTCCATCCATCCCTAAAACGCAAAGCCATAATCACCTACAGCACCAACCGCGGCTTAAAAGTCTGGTACTGGCACGACAACCCCGAAGAAGTAACCAACCAACAATTCCTAAAACAAGCCCAAACTTACCTGCTTGACCTTGCCAAAGAAAAGGGCATAGAAATCCCCAACGCAGAAACAATTCATCCTGCCAAGTTGGCGCACATTATTTTTCGTAAACTAATCCCCGAGGTCGAACCATGAACCCTATTTCCTATTTGAGAGATCGTATTCGAGGCTGGCTTCCCCAAGAACCTCACCAACCAGGAACAAGAGTCAAAGCAAATCTGTCACGCCCAACCCCGTTAGCTCCAATACTTTTCCGCGCTAGCGGCGTATTGCTGTCAGCAGTTGGAGTCTTTCTAATGGTTGTGTTTCTTTACCGTGGGTTAGCATATGCTTCTGGCTCTAGTTTTCTTTTCAACAGCCAACAGCTATTTCTACCAATATTTATTGTAGGAATCACTTTTGCAGTAGTCGGTATGACATTGAATGCGCATTCCACCCAATCCGATCCTATTAAACTAAGAAGACCCTGCTTGATAGCTGGATTAACACTTTTAACTCTTAGCATATTCTTCAACATCTATTTGGTATTTGAGGAAGAGAGGATAACTGTAATACAATATGATTCGCTAATTGCGCCTTACATAACGTATTTCATGTTTGCGGCATTTGCAGGTGGATTAATATTATTTCTGGGTCTTCCTAAATGGTCAGCGTTGCCCAGCTTACTCAAAAAGTCGTACTTTGCTATTGCTGTCGGTGCAGCCATGAGCTTGGGCAGTGCCCTTATTTCCTTACTGCACTTATTTCCTTCGAGTTTTACTTCTTCCTCTTTAGCGGTTCAACTTAGTAATCCCGTGGTGCTGTTTTCTTGGGTATTATATCCTATAGGAATTGTTTGTTTAGCGTTGGGTTGGGCTGGCGTATTTTCAGTGAGTATAAAAAAGCGACCAATCTTGCTTCCCTCTCTATTCACACTGCTCGTAGCAATCGCGCTTTTCTTGTCCTTAATTCCTATTTAGACTTTGAGCTTTATTCGAATTCGAAATAACTATAAAGAGATTGAAAACTAATTCGATCGACGAGTAAGCATCGAAAAACCGCTAACTTGAAGCAATGACTTTCCTACGTTGGGTGTACCTACTAGCGCGCTTCGCACCCTAAATTCATCAAACCAATACTTTACTGGTAAATTGGCGTCAAAACCCTCCGCCTGATACCTGTCGCGCACGCTTTCTTGCGTAGATGGGAATCTCGCGCACCGAGCTAGGTCGAAGTTAAAAAACTTGCTTATGTGTTAAAGACTATTGCCTTAAATTTTTGTTTTTTCTAAAGAACTGAAAGAGCGTAGCTATCATGGCGAGGCTGACTGTTGCTCCAAGAGCTATTCCCTCTATCACTTCGGTAGGGTCAATCGCGTTTTTCGGAGAACTGCTAAGGTCTATGATGATTTGGTGAGTGCAGAGGTGGTATGAGAAGGTCAGTATCCAAGAATCAGCATTTGACGAAACCGTGAAGCTTTCCGCGTTTCCGTCGATATACGCTTTGATGTTTGATGTGTCGTTAACAAGCGACTTTGCGATGTAAACGTCGGCGTAGCCTCTTGTCCCGTTTAGTCCACTCACTGTGAAACTAAGCTGCCCGCTTGTCGAGTTGAACGCCAAGTCCGTCACTGTCGAATTCGACGCTACCGAGAATGCATCCTGCGCGCCCGTGGAGTTGTAGGGGGTAACCACAAAGTTAACTATGGTGCTTGTTCCAGAGAAGACTGCGTTGCCCGCATAGGCGGCATTGATGACGTAGTATCCCGTGACTGCAGGCAGCCACTCCGCTAAGAAGCAGCCGTTGGAATCTGTCTCGATCGTGGTTAGATTCAGCCAGGAGCCGCCTCCTGTTACGCTGTACGCGAGCAGAATCGGAGCTTCAGGGACACCCGTGCCGTTGTAGGTTAAGCTGCCGTTGATTTCAACCATGAAGTTGGATAGTGTTGTAGAGCTTTGGCATGAAACGGCAAGAGTTGGCTTAAGCGACGAAGGATATGACAGATTAGCCGCGTTTGAATTCACAGTCAAGGTGTATGCTGCTTGCCCGTTTGCCGTTAGCACGTCCACAATTAACGGGTCCCCTGGGTCAATGTTCCAAGGTCCTGTTCCGTTAACACTTAAATCTGAACCGAAGCCACCTAAGACTAATTGGTGGTCAGACCAATTTACTAGGTCAATACCAATCGGGCCACTTGATATGGCCTCTTGGCAGCCTGCTTCCCAGCTGTCAAAGCCCTCTTCGTCGTATATTCTTATGACGGGAGTTGTGCCTCCGACTACGGTATCAATTGACCCGTCGGACATGTTTGTCACCTGCGGCTGGATGTTGCCGAATCCGTTGCCGTCTATTATGATGGTTTGGTTTCGAGCTGCAGCTATGGGACTGACATAGGTTATGGCTGTGGGGTCTGCGACGATAGACGGCGCATTAGGACCTACAGTAATAGTGTACACCGCTTGCCCGTAGATAGTAAGTACGGCTATCAGCAGCGGATCTTCTGCCGCAATACTCCATTGAGTTTGATTGTTTAAGCCGCCGGAACCAAGTGCCGAGCCGAATCCACCCAAAACTATTTTGTCATTTGACCAGGCCTTTAAGATAACGCCTATCGAATCTGCGCCGGAACCTGGGGAATCTTGAACGCCGGCTTCCCAGCTATTTGGTGGTTGCCCTAAATCATAAATCCTGATGACTGGTGTGTCTCCTCCGCCAACGGTGTCGACGGAGCCGTCGCCTAAACTCAAAAGTTGAGGCTGAACGTTCCCGAAGTAAGTGCCGACTATAGTTATAGTCTGCTGTGTAGTTGCGGTTATTGGGGTTACTGAAGAAATTGAAGGTGACACTTCGCCAAGCGCCACAGCGGATGTTATGCTCTGGGATGAGCCTGACTGTAAACTTCCAGCTAACAATAATCCACCAGCAATCAAAACTATCAACAGCGCACTCCAAAGTATCGCCTTCATGATTACACCATATTTCCACCGTACCAGCCGTAGCCTTATAAGCGGTCGCTTTTAATCATGTACTTTTAAGAAACCAAAAAAATTGCACCTTCTGCATTCTTGCTGAGGAATTAACGGCTTAAGCCTTCAAAAACTTCAATAACGGCGTAACTTTGTATTTTATGGGCAAAATCGAACCCTTAAATAGCACATATATTTGCTTTCACCGCCGTCTTGTGTTCACTGACGTTGTCAGCCTCAACACATAAAGCAGATGCCCAGAATTCGGCTGATTGGCGCCTATGTGAAGTCTGCTAATTAATCTTTCCTTCTTTCATTCTTCTCCTGCTTCTTTCTTTATTTCTTTCCTCGCTGAAGTGAAGGCGCAGCCCGACCCTCCTCAATCGCGCTAACGCACGTTTGTTTTGCAGAAAATGCACAATTAAGCTGGTTTAGCATAGTAACCTGCGACCGCCCTGAAGGATTCTTTCGGTTCCCAAGTCATATCCGGATAGGTTGTACCATGTTTTCCGTTATCCCAGTATCTTACTAGGCTGGAGCTTGCCATGTCAAGGTCAAATCTGGGATTGTCGCTGTAGGGAGTGATTTGCGACATAAATTGGAAAATAAAGGCGCCGTCGACCCCTGCTTTGTCCAGAATGCTTAGGTTTTCAACGAGTTTACGTGTTTGCCACTGCTC
>JBEKVK010000088.1:0-9183 GCA_049514075.1 Bathyarchaeia archaeon
TTCCGAGAACTCCAAAAGTCACCTATGCGAAATCGGAGTGTCTTGCATTTGGGAAGATCTTGCAATTTTGACGAGAAACATTCCGATGCAGTGGCTTCTTTAGCGCTGCAGCTTTTCGACAGCGCAAAACAAATTGGGCTGCACAATTTGGGGGAATCGGAAAAAGAACTCTTGAAGTACGCGGCTATTCTGCATGATGTCGGCGACTTTCTATCATTTAACGATCATCAGTTTCATTCTCAATATATTATTTGTAATGCTGAACTGCTTGGTTTTGACCGCAAAGAAATCCAAATAATGGGCAGTATCGCACGTTTTCACAGAAAAAAGTTACCGTCTAAAAAAGCGCTAAAGGCTTCAGGCTTGGACGAAAAAACCAAAGATTGCATCGCCATTCTTTCAACGTTTCTGAGGTTTGCTGAAAAACTCGACCGAAGCCATAGCGCATTGGTGAAGAAGGCTGAATTTATTAAAGAAAATAAAGATCAAGTTTTGCTGGAGTTTTACTCAGACTCGGACTGCAGTTTTGAAGAATGGAGCATTATCCAAAATAGGCAAGCATTCTTTGAAGCATTTGGAAAACAGCTTGATGTTCATTGTGCAGTTTCGCCCACGTGATTGTTGGGAAGCGGTTTATTCTTTTTCAAGCTCAGCTTTTGCCGTTTCCAAAGCTTCTTTTTGCTCTTTGCTCAAAGTTGGATACTTTAAATCCAATTTCTTGATCTGAGACACTATAATTTCTGAAACCAATGCATGGGTAACCCACTTTTTGTCTGAAGGGATTATGTACCATGGTGCCCATTCAGTGCTTGTTTGATTGACCATTTCTTCGTATGCCTCTGTGTAATCGGCCCATTTTGAGCGTTCCGAAAGATCAGTGGCTGAAAATTTCCAATTCTTTGTTGGGTCTTCAAGTCGCTTAAGAAAACGCTGTTTCTGCTCCTCCTTCGAGACATGGAGAAAGAATTTCAAGACTACGGTGCCGTTCCGAACTATGTGTCTCTCGAACATAGTTATGTCTTCATACCTTTGATTCCAGAACTGTTTTCCTTCTACCTTCGAAGGCAAGTTCTCTCTTTCCAAAACCTCTGGGCGAACCTTAACAATCAACACATCTTCGTAGTATGAACGGTTGAAAATTCCAATGCTTCCCTTTTCTGGGAGAGCTTTCACGTTGCGCCATAGAAAATCGTGGTTCAGTTCCTCTTCTGACGGAGTTTTGAAAGCTGTCACTTGACAACCCTGAGGATTTACTCCTGACAATACATGGCTGATTACGCTGTCTTTTCCTGCTGCATCCATCCCCTGAAGAATAATCACGATAGAATAAGTGTGACTTGCCCAAAATAACTCCTGCAGCTCAATCAGTTTCTGCCTGTTTGTCTCAATGATACCTAACCCTTCTTCTTTTGCTTCCTTTTTGCCCTCTTCATCTTCCTTTTTCTTAGCCCATTCCGGAACCCAACCGGGATCAAAATCCTTAAGACTAATCTTCTTGCCAGACGGCACCTTGAAATCTTCCGAATCCATTGACATCTAAAACAGCCCCATTGAGAATAGGTTACAGTGCCTAATAATGGCTACTACAGATCAGACAGCCATATCATTCGGAGCTAACCCAAAAACATGCCAAGAAAATAGTGCACAATTGCTAAACAGCAACAAAACAAAGCAAATGCTACTTGTAAAAAGCCTATAAGAAAAAAAGAGTCTCAATAACCAAGAGAAAAAAGGAGAGAAGTAAGCTAGCGGTATTTTTTTGCTAAGTTGTCATTCCGCTGTCCGAGACATTTGCCTTTTCCGGCGTTTCTGCGGCAGTTTCCTCTTTTTTCGGCATCTCAGCTTCGGCTGAAGTTTCCAAGTTCGCCACAGGCTTCCTTGTTGAAACGGTTTTTGGCTTTGGCTTGGGCTTTGGTCCTTTTTTGGCTTTCGGAAGAATCTTGGCTTTTAGAGCTGGAACTTCTTTGCGCCTTAAAGGAGCTTCTTTTGGTTTAACATCGAGTTTCTTTTTTGTGTTCCAGCTTGGAAGTTCGCCATGTTCAACTTTATACTTTGCAAGCAATTCCTCTTGCATGATTCTTGGTTTGTCTGTTAGAATCCAGCTTATGGTAGCTTTTTCTATGTAGCCTTGGTTGAAAAGCAGCTCATTGATCTTTTTAGTATTTTTTCCTCCGTATCCGCCCAAATATCCACCTAGTATTCTTTTGCTGGGTTTTTTTGTCCGTCCAATATACAGAATGTCGGATCCTTCTTTTCCAGAGTGTTCTTTGTCAACTATTACGATGACAGCAGCTTTGTCCGATGGCAAATTTGAGAGCGCCAATGTTTTCAGCGGCAACCATTCGGAGAATCCAGTTTCCATTAAAGTTTTAGAATTCATATTTCACTAAGAACTGCTAGAAGGATTTAACTATTTCTAAGCCTTAAAACTAGCAATTTACGCGTCGGCGATCTGGGAGTTGTTTATATCTTGATTTTATTTTCATCGCAAAGCAACACTTTTTTGAAAACAATAAAAAATAAACCGCTGAAGTTTACCATCAAATCTCGAGGCGTTTGAAATGAACGCTTGCTTTGACCCTAACTGCAGTAGGATAGATTCAAGTTATTGCCTTTTCGGGGCTGAAGCGCTCAAGAAGCTTCTTTCAACTATTGAAGCACAAATAGGAGGAGTCGAAAAAAACGAAGATATAGAATACGTTCACAAAATGCGTGTAACTTCACGTAGAATAAGAGCAGCAATGCCCCTTTTCAAAGAATGTTTCCCAAGAAAACGCTATAAAAAATGGATAAACGAAATCAAGAATGTAACTCAGTTCCTAGGCGCCGCCAGAGATTTGGATGTCCAGATCTTGTTCATAAAAGACTACATTCAACAACTTCAAGCAACCGATCCCAAAAAGGGAATCGAGGCTTTGCTTGAAGCGCACGTTAATCAAAGAGCAGATATGCAATCCAGCATAACTAATGGACTTGAAGAGCTTAGAAAGTCAAGAGTCCTACAGCAAACGGCAAGTTACTGCGAACAAATCGTAAAAGAATCAACCAGCACACCCTTCAATTTGTTCTCGGTCCGCGAAAAAGCCTTCTGGCAAATATCCTCCAAACTAGACGAGTTTCTAGCCATGGAAGAGTGGGTCCATAAGGAAAACGAAATCCTCAAACACCATGAAATGCGGATCCGAGCTAAATGGCTAAGATATACCTTGGAGGCGTTTGCACCGCTGTATGAGCAAGAACTTTCTGAAGAAATAAAGATGATGAAGAATTTTCAAGACACTCTTGGCGAAATGCACGATAGCGACGTATGGATTGAAGGTATTCCAAAATTCATTGAGGAAACACGAAGAAAAACGGCAATAATATCAGAAAACGAGCAAGCAGCTGCTGATCACAACCAAGATCTTTTAAGCTTCCTCGATTTTATTAAAGAAAAAAGAAAAAGTCAATACCAAAAATTCGTCAGTTTCTGGGACGAAAACAAAAGCAAAAACGCCTTAGAGGAATTAAGGAAAAACGCGAGCGCCGGCTTTACAGCAGCGGAACACAGAACAAAAGAAGAACTGACAAATCCATACGTCAAAATTGGCATCATCGCGGACATTCATGCAAACCTAAATGCTCTTGAAGCTGTTTTTGAAGACGCCAAACGCCGAGGAATAACCGTTTTCTTAAACGCGGGTGATTCAATAGGGTTCGGAGCTTTTCCTAACGAAGTAGTTGAAGCCCTATACTCGAAGAATGCTTTGAGCGTGATAGGAAATCTGGATCTTGAAATTTTAGACAAGAACAAGAAGGGCAAAGGTATCCAAAAATTCTCTGTAGAATTCGCCAGAAAAGAGTTAAAAAAATCTTACGAGACTTATCTTCGCGCCTTGCCTTCCAAACTCGAGCTTGAAGTCGCGCATAAGAAACTTCTCATGATTCATGGAACCCCCAACGCGGTTGACGAACATTTGTTCGATGACACGCCAATTGAAAGATTTCAAGAAATAGCAAAAACCGCGAACGCGGACATAATTATCTTTGGGCATTCGCATGACCAGTTCACCAAAGAAGTTGACGGAGCCTTGTTCATTAACCCGGGCAGCGTGGGAAGACCTGGAGATGGAAACCCTCAAGCCGCCTACGCGGAGATCACAACTAACCCCTTTTCTGTTGAGTTAATTAGAGTTAACTACGATGTGGAGGCAGCAGCTGATGGTCTGAGAAGAAGAGGCGCTTCTGAAAGTTATGCCCAAATGCTGCTTCGAGGGTTATCACTAGATAACATAATCGTGGAAGACAAAACCAAAGAACACGATATGGAAGAAAAGTGCGTTGAGATAACAAAAAGTTGCCAAACTATTTCACAAACCTATTGGCCGGACTCAAAGCATGCAGAGCAAGTAAGAAAGCTATCCATGGAACTCTTTGACTCCCTACAAGATCTGCACAAACTCGGTAATAGGGAACGGTGCTGGCTAGAATGCGCTTCGATTCTTCATGACATCGGCCTGGCAAGGGGACCAAAGGCACACCAAAAGAATACACTAAAACTAATTCTAAACGAGACAAAGCTGCCTTTTACGTCAATAGAGAGACAGGTCATAGCGAACGTAGCGCGATATCATCGCAAGAGTTGCCCAAAAAATAATGACTATGACTACAAGTCGCTTAGCACTGAATTAAAACGGAAAGTCAAGATTTTAGCGGGCATTTTGCGTTTGGCTGACGGTTTAGACTTCTCTCATCAATCAATAGTTCAAAGAGTAGAAGCCCACTTGGCTTTCGAGTACGTAACTATTGAAGCGGTTGCCCTTTCAAGCCCTGTTGCAGAAGAGTTAGCTGTAAACAAGAAAAAAGAAATGTTTGAACAGTTCTTCAGAAAGAAAATTTTGCTTGCATGGAAGCAAACCAAACCTCCTCAAAAACAAACAAGCGAGCAAGCAAGAACGATATCACAAGAGCCAATCCCTTCAACCAATGGAAACTTGACTACACAAACCGACGGCAAAATCGATTCAAACCAGTCAGCCAAACTAACACAGTAGCGTTTTTAGCCTAGAACAAACTACTCAGAAGATGAGGCTTATTGAAGTGGCTAACCCAAATCAAATTTTTTGGCCAAGCGGTTTTGAACCAGAAAAATGTCCAATTCATGTACACAATGAACTTGCAATGGCCGCTCTTCCCGAAACAGTGTGGGCGTGGCTGATACGCGCACAGCTTTGGCCGACTTGGTACCCTAACTCAGCTAACATCCAATTTCTAAGAGGACAATCTTCCGACCTTGCTTTAGGAACAAGGTTCCGATGGAAAACCTTCGGCGTAACCATAGTTTCAACGGTGCTCGAGTTTGTACCTTACGAACGCTTAGCTTGGGATGCCCGTGGCAATGGACTTAGCGCTTACCATGCATGGTTGATCCAAAAAACGGAGCAAGGTTGCATTGTTGTAATGGAGGAGACACAGCGTGGATGGCTCAACCGACTGGGAAATGCCTTAAGACCCAAAAGAATACAGCAGCAACACCAAATTTGGTTGGAAGGCTTACGGGCAAAAGCTAGCAGTGGTTTGCCGCCTGCTCCGTAGGTTTTTGCTGACGGGTTTCGACGGGTTGTTTTTTTCCGCATTCAGGACAAAACTTGGCGCTTGCGGAAATCTTAGTGTTGCATCGAGGACAAATTTTCAGCAAGACTGGCTGATGCAAAGGCGCGCCGCAAAAATTGCAGTAGTTAGAATTTGCTGTAACCTGCGACCCGCAATTTTGGCACCTCACATACTGCTGGCCATATGAGGGAACTGGAACCATAAGGTAACCTGAAAAAATGATTCAACACCGCAATACTAGAACCAGAACTGCCTCTTTTCTCTTTTGCCTCTGAAATCATTCGAAGAAATTTTGGTGCGGTCACCGGGATTTGAACCCGGGTTGTCAGGTTGGGAACCTTCCACAGCACGTCAGTAAGGCAATGCTTTGATGTCCTAACCAAGCTAGACTACGACCGCATGAGTAATACTGAAATTGATTGGCTAAAATATAAAGAATGGCATTACGTTGATAATGTCTTTGCTACTGGCTGAAGCCTTTAAACCCCAAGAACTTCTGGCTTGGCAAGCCAAAAAACCAGCCAAAATGCAACTGCAGCTTTAAAGTAAGCATAATCGTTATTTCTGACATAACAGAAAGAATACCCGAGGAGAACAACAGCTTGCCTAAAAACTACACTTACACCGACGCGGGCGTAAACCGGCAAAAACGCGTCGAATCAAAAGTCCTAAAAGACCTGCAGGAAACCTACAAGCACAGCCACTTCGGAAACGTGATGCGCCTGCCATATGGCAACATTTTTCCAGTTGGAGAAAACACCTTTTTAGACCTTGTCATCGAAGGAGTTGGCACCAAAGTTCTCCTAGCGCAGATGGCGGGGAAATATGACACTATAGGCGTTGATGCAGTGGCGATGGCGGTGAACGATGTCATCCGTTCAGGGGCAAGACCCCTCGCGATAGCCGACAACATTCATGCGCAAGCCAGCGAACCACGCCTCGTAAGAGAGTGGCTCAAAGGAATCATTCAAGGCGCTGCAGAAGCAGAATGCCCAGTTACAGGCGGCGAAACAGGTGACGTCGCAGAAATAATAAAGGGTCTAGTCGACAACGCCGGCTTCGACATGGTCGTTGCCTCGGTCGGCACGGTTGAAAGGGAAGAAATCATCACTGGCGAAAACATCAAGCCAGAAGACCCAGTAATCGGCTTACCAAGCAGCGGATTGCATAGCAACGGTTTAACAATGGTCAGAAAAATCCTGTTCAAGCAGTGGGGAGGAAAATACATGCCGAACGATATTCCGGAAGGTTTGGATAGGGAAGTCGTGCTTGAAACGTTGGAGCCGACAAAAATCTATGTAAGGCCGCTTCTCAAAGTAGCGAAAAAGGTCAAAGTCAAAGCTGCAGTCCACATAACAGGCGACGCCTACATGAAATTTAACAATTTAGCAAATTATTCGCCGGGAATAGGCTTCGAATTTACCAACTTCAAACCGCAACCTATCTTCGCTCTTATCCAAAAAACCGCATCCGAACTAGGCTACTGCATTTCTGATGAGGAAATGTTCAAAACCTTCAACATGGGATGGGGCTTCGGAATAATCGTAGATAAATCTGAAGCTGACAAAGCCATGAGCATGCTAGAGCAAGAAGTTGCAAAGCCTGAAATGATAGGCAAAGTGACAGGGAAACAAAAGGTTGAAATAAAGCACAAAAACAAAAAGCTTATTTTGACGTAAAGTTTTGCTTTTTTTATGTCGAAAGCGTTTAAATCTTGAAGCATAATTTAAAGAATTTTATGAAATACCGAGCGAAAATCGAAGTAAGCCTCAAACCAGGCCACAGCAACCCTGAAGGAGAAACAACAGCCCGTCTGCTGAAGGAACTCGGCTACAAAGTAGAAACAGTGGAAGTAAGCAAACTTTACATAGTCACGTTTGAAGCTCAAACGGCTAAAGAGGCAAAGGCCAAGGCCGAAGAAATGAGCAAACGGCTCCTCGCAAACCCAACCAAAGACAACTACACAATCATCCTTGAGGAGCAATAATGAACTCTAACATTTTCCACCCACGCAAAACAAATTATGCTCTCTACGAAGCAGTCTTAAAAGAAGCTAGCGATCAGCAACTCGCCGAACTCAATAATGAATTGGCCTTGGGATTGAGCCTTGAAGAAATGAAAAGCATCCAAGACTACTTCAAAGCAGAAGGCAGAAACCCAACTGACGTGGAGCTTCAAACAATCAGCCAAACATGGTCTGAACACTGCTACCACAAGACCTTCAAAGGAAAAATTATTCTCGATGGCAAAGAAATTGACAGCCTCTTCAAAACCTACATTGCAAAAGCGACCAAACAAATCAAAGCGCCTTGGTGCTTTAGCGTCTTCGAAGACAATGCAGGCATCGTCCGCTTCGACCTTGGCTACGGCATAGCCGCAAAAGTCGAAACCCATAACCACCCCTCTGCCGTAGAACCCTTCGGCGGAGCAGCCACTGGAGTCGGCGGCGTAATCAGGGACATATTAGGCGTGTGGGCTGATCCGATCGCATGCACAGACGTTTTAGGCTTTGGACCGCTCGATTACGATTACAACAAACTTCCGGCAGGCGTGAAACATCCCAAGTACGTTTACATGGGCGTCACCGCTGGCATAAGCGCCTACGGAAACAACATGGGGATTCCAACAGTCAACGGAGCAATTTACTTTGATGAAAGCTACACAGGCAACGTCACCGTATACTGTGGATGTATAGGACTTCTCCCCCTTGCAAAATTTACAAAAAATGCCAAGCCAGAGCACATTTTGGTTTTGGCAGGTGGAAAAACTGGACGCGACGGTATTCACGGCGTAACGTTTGCCTCAGCGGAATTGACTGAGAAATCTGAGGAAATTTCCCGACCGGCTGTTCAAATCGCCGACCCAATTGAAGAAGAGAAAGTGAAAAGGGCGATAATTGATATTCGCGACCTTCAACTTGCTTCCGCGACAACTGACCTTGGCGGGGGCGGATTATCATCGGCGGTGGGAGAAACAGCGGAGCGGTTCAACTGCGGAGTAACCATCGACCTCGCCAAGGTGCCGCTGAAGCATATTGGTTTGGCTCCGTGGGAGGTTTACATTTCAGAATCACAAGAAAGAATGCTCATAACGGTTCCTCCTGAAAACCTAGAAAGGGTTATGGCGGTTTTTGAAAAAGAAGACGTGGAAGCAACGGCAATTGGCAAACTCACAACTGAACGTCGTCTGAAACTCAATTTTAACGGCGAAAAAGTTGCTGACATGGATATGACATTCCTGTTTAATCCATGCAGCAGTATGAAAACAGCCAGCATCGAAACCCAAACATTCGTCGAACCTCAATTTCCTGCTCCCGAGAGCTTGACCGACACTCTGCTTCAGTTGCTTGCCGCGCCTAACATCGCCAGCAAAGAAAGCGTCATACGCACGTATGACCATGAAGTTAAAGGTAACACGGCGCTAAAACCTCTTCAAGGAGTGTACGCTGGACCAAACGATGCTGCTGTGCTCAAACCGCTTGACAATTCGTGGAAAGGTTTAGCGATTTCCTGCGGCATGAACCCGAATTACGGCAAAATTGACCCATACTGGATGGCGGCTTCCGCGATTGACGAGGCGGTTAGAAACAAC
>JBEKVK010000089.1:0-6020 GCA_049514075.1 Bathyarchaeia archaeon
CCTGGGTGACCAAACTCAGAGTCTTTTGATATAGGAAAGCCCTTCTGCCTAATCTCACCTAATTTTTCAGGGCTTAAACCTCTTGGGTTTATGACCGCTCCGTCTATGTCAGCTATCGCGACGATTTTTGGGTTGAACCCGTAGTCTTTGACTTTTTCTTCGTATCTCTTCGCCAGAATGGTTGTTACGCTTTTCCCAACTACCCCGAACCCAACTAAAATTATCCTCATTTTCCTTTTCACCTTGCAATAATTACCCTTTGCTGTTTCAATCCCAGCGCTTGTTCTATAGATAACATATCCGCCTCGACCTCGACTGGCTTCTCACATTGTTTTATTGCAGTGTCTGGGTCTTTTAATCCATGTCCAGTAGTTATGCATACGACCCGCTCATCTTTGGCGATGACACCGTTTTTAACCAGCTTCTTTAAACCCGCTATCGATGAGGCACTGGCAGGCTCCACAAAGATCCCTTCAATTCTCGCCAGCATTTTTTGTGCATCCAAGATTTCTTCGTCGGTGACAGTTTCGGCGGTGCCGTGGGATTCGCGGATGGCGTTTATGGCTTTCTTCCAGCTTACGGGAGCACCAATTCTAATGGCAGTGGCAACCGTTTCTGGATGCTCAACAGGGACGATTTTATCGCTGTTGGTTTTGATAGCTTGTGCTATGGGCGCCGAGCCAGCCGCTTGTATACCTGTCATTTTAGGCAATTTTTTTATGAATCCTAGTCTGTGAAATTCAGTTAATCCTTTCCACACGGCGCTAATGTTTCCTGCATTGCCGACGGGTATGATGATTCTGTCTGGAGCTTCGTAGTTTAGTTGCTCACAGATTTCGAATCCCAAGGATTTCTGTCCTTCAATGCGGAAAGGGTTAATTGAATTAAGCAGGTAAATGCTCTTATGCTTCTCTGCCAACTTTAGGACGAATTCTAATGATTGGTCGAAGTTTCCATTTACCTGCAGGACTTTTGCGCCGTGAATCATGGCTTGGGCCAGCTTACCATACGCAATCTTGCCCGAGGGAATCAAAACAGTGCACTTTATCCCCGCTCTTGCAGCGTAAGCAGCTAAACTGGCGCTGGTGTTCCCGGTTGAAGCGCAGATAACATGCCTAGCTCCAAGCTCGACGGCTTTGGTAACGCCAACAGTCATGCCTCGGTCTTTGAAACTGCCGGTTGGATTCTCGCCTTCATTCTTAACGTATACTTCCTTTATTCCTACTTCTTGGCCCAAGTGTTGGGAACGATGTAGGCCTGTTCCCCCTTCGTTAAGCGTGACGACGTGTGCGGTTTCATGAATGGGCATGAAGTCTCGGTAGCGCCAAACGGAGAGAGGCTTTGTTTTCCAGTCGCTGGTTTTGAGAGTTTGCGCTAACTCTTTGAAATCAAATTTTATTTCAAGAATGTCTCCGCATTTCTTGCAGAAGTAGATGATTTCGTCTATGTCATATCTTGTTTTGCAGTTAATACATTCTTGATGTACCATGTTTTTAGCCTCTCCAGCAAATGAACCCTCTTAGCTAAGGAAACACTGAAGGTCAATGCTGAATTAACTGCTTTGGCATTATTAATTTTTGTTGCTTCCATTTTCCTGTAACGTCTTTTTAATAGTGTTAAGTTGAAAACCCGAGAAGACCTCTGGAGGCACACGAAAAAGTCCGAAGCCTTTGCTCCTGAATCAACAAACTGTATCAACAAAGTGTATATACATTTGACCGACCGGTCGGCTTGTACACACAAGAAGTCTACCTCCCTGGTAACAAAACCTCTTTTCATTTCTGGCATGACTTAGCCTATTTGCCCATTGCCGCTAGCCCACTAGGTTTGATAGGGTTTCATAGACTTTCAAGCTGTCTTTTTTCTCGATAACGATGATTGTTTCTGTCCAGCAAGAAATGAACTCAACTATGTTTACGCTCTGCTCGGCCAAAAGGGTAGCTATAAAAGCGACAACTCCCGGGGTTGCTTCGAGTTCTTCAGGGGAGTGCACAACGATCATGGTGCAGTTGTCATGCTTCATTAATGTGTTTATGCGTTCAGGCAAATCGTTTCTGTCAAGCAAGTAAACGAATTTGTCGAGCAAATCTACCTTCATGCCCGTTTTCGAACTGATTTCTTTGCCCGTTATAATAACAGATTTTCTGTCATAAACCGCTATGCTGCTGCATTTAAGAAGATGGAGGACTTTTTCTTCTCTTTTCTGTTTGTGTTTTTGTAGTTCTTCTGAGTAACGGCGCAGAGCAGCTTTTATTGCACTTGGGTCTTTGGTTTTTAGTTCTTTCTGTATTTGTCTTGCCAACTCGCTGAGGTTCACAATTCCTTTTTCCAGAGCTTCAAGTATGTACGGTTTGTTTCTGAGATAATTCCTGACGTTTTGAGCTATACTCATGTTAATGCAACATGTATCAAATGGAACATTTAAGTTTTCTTAAGTAACAAAAAAGTCGCAAGGTTTAAGAAGATAAGGTTCAAGGTTAGGGGAAATAGTTCAAGCTAAAAAAATGGGGGAGCAAGACATAACCGAAAAAATAGTGTTAGCATACTCAGGCGGGTTAGATACGTCTGTTCTAATCAAGTACCTGCAAGAGAAGTACGACGCCCAAGTTATTACTGTAACCGTTGATGTTGGTCAACAAGAAAACTTGAAAGCTGCTGAGCAAAAAGCCAAAAAACTTGGGGTTTTGAAACATTTTTCAATCGATGCCAAAGATGAGTTTGCAAAAGACTACATTTTCCCGGCGATAAAAGCCAACGCACTTTATGAGGGGAAGTATCCGATAAGCACCTCTCTCTCGCGACCACTCATAGCAGCAAAGATGGTTGAAGTAGCGGAAAAAGAAGGTGCAATGGCCTTAGCTCACGGATGCACGGGAAGGGGAAACGACCAAGTTCGATTTGATATTACGCTTGGATCATTGGCCCCGGATAGAAAAATCATTGCGCCTGTGCGAGAATGGGGAATGACGCGCGAAGAGGAGATTGCTTACGCGAAAACAAAAGGTATCCCAGTCTCCAACGCAGCTAAAAAATACAGTATTGACGCAAGCGTTTGGGGAAGGGCAATCGAATGCGGTTTGTTGGAAGATGCAAGCCAAGAACCCCCGGAAGATGCGTACGAATGGACAACTTCGCCTGAAAAAGCACCCAACACTCCAGAAATTGTCACCATACAATTTGAGGCTGGTGTACCCGTGGCGGTAAACGGCAAAGCTATGTTGCCCCTCGAACTTATTGAAGAAATGAACAAGATTGCAGGCAGAAACGGCGTTGGCCGCATAGACCACATTGAGGACCGATTGGTCGGCATTAAATCAAGAGAAGTCTACGAGTGCCCAGCTGCAACGGTTATTCTGGAAGCTCACAAAGACCTTGAAAAAATGGTTATGACCCGCCACCAAGTTCTCTTTAAGCAACAGATCGATGCAGAATGGGTTTTCTTAGCCTACGCTGGACTGTGGGTTGATCCCCTAAAGGATGATTTGGACGCCTTCATCAACAAATCGCAGGAAAATGTGACTGGTGAAGTCAAACTTAAACTCTACAAGGGCAGCTTGCGAGTCATCGGACGCTCTTCCGCGATGTCGCTCTACGACAAGAATTTGGCTAACTACAACATAAAAGCCACATTTAATCAGTCGTACTCCAAAGGCTTTATTGAACTGTGGGGGCTCCAAACAAGAATGTACAATGCCCTTAAAAAAACAAGCCAGAAAACAGCTGGGAAAACCAAGAAAACTGAAAGTAACTACTGAAAACGGGGAACGAAGAAGTGTCGAAGATACTGCATGGTGGACGACTGTCGTCTGTGCGTGAAGATGTAGCGAAGTTTACTTCTTCTCGAAAAGACGACGAACGCTTAGCCCCAGCTATCATCGACATCAACAAAGCCCACATTGTAATGCTGATTGAGCAGAAAATTATCCGGCCGGTAGATGGAAGCAAAATTCTCAAAGCCCTTCAGAAACTATCAAACGTTGCGCTTGATCCCGGTGCCGAGGACGTTCACATGGCTGTTGAAGAAGCCGTCCTCAAAGACACAGGACCGGAAGTCGGCGGGAACCTTCACATTGCGAAAAGCAGAAACGACCAAGTTGCAACGGCCATTCGAATGCAGCTCCGAAACGAACTTGTTGAAATCATGCTTCAAGTGCTTCAGATGCAAGAAAGCCTTCTGAAAAAAGCTGGCAAAAATGTCGACACAGTCATTTTGGAGTACACTCATTTGCAGGCAGCGCAACCTGTCACATTCGCCCATTATTTGATATCATGGGTGCAAGCTTTGGAACGGGATTTGCGTCGGCTTCAAGAAGCCTATGAACGGGTAAACATGTGCCCTCTTGGTGCGGGTGCATTGGCAACAACCAGTTTTCCAATAAACCGGGTAAGAACTGCATCCCTTTTAGGTTTTAACTTGGTTTTGGAGAACTCTATTGACGCGGTTGGCAGCCGAGATTTCATCCTTGAAACCCAATCCGCTCTAACTTTGCTTGCGGTGAACTTGAGTCGTCTGGCTGAGGATTTGATAATTTGGAGCTCGCAAGAGTTCGACATGGTTGAATTGCCTGACGAATTCACGTCTACGAGTAGCATTATGCCGCAGAAAAAGAATCCCGAGGTGCTTGAGGTAATTCGTGCAAGAGCCAGCTACGCGCTCGGGGACTTTGTAGCATCGGCCGCAGCCATCAAGAGCCTACCGACCGTGTACAACCTTGATTTTCAAGAAGTAACCCCCAAGCTTTGGGCTTCAGTGGGCAACCTTTCTTCATCTCTCACAATATTCACTGCACTTATCCCGAACTTGAAAGTGTCTGCAAACGTTGAAGGCAAAGCGGCTACAGGCTTTACGGGTGCAACCGAGCTTGCAAACATAATTGTACAGAAGTACCATATTGCCTTCAGAACATCGCACAAGATTGTGGGAGCCCTCGTCAAGTCGCTCACAGACTCAAACAAAACTCTGTTAGACGCTACCCCCACACTGCTTCAGGCGATCGCAATGGCAACCGCAGGCGTGAATTTGTCTGTTAAAATGGAAGACATCGTCGATTGCACAAATCCCCGAAAACTAGTTGAAACCTATAAAGTGATAGGGGGGCCATCAGCCATCGAGGTTGAAAAGGCTATAAAAACAAACAAGAAAAACATGGCAGAAGCTAAAACCAGCATAGTTAAACTTAAAAACAACCTTGAAGATGCACAAAGGAACCTTAACAATGTCGCCGAATCTTACGTTTCAAACCCGATGTCTACAACTGAAAACGTAAGATTTAAAAATTCAAACTTATAGGTTGAATAGGGCTTTGGTCCCACAACATAGCACGTTCGAAAAAGGCAAAAAAGCGATTCTGCTTCTCGAAGACGGAACGTCATTTCTCGGTAAAGGTTTCGGGGCAACAGGAAAAATCTCAGGTGAAGTAGTCTTTTCAACTCAGATGGTCGGCTACCCCGAAGCGTTAACTGATCCATCATATAAAGGTCAAGTTTTAACCTTAACTTACCCACTTATAGGTAACTACGGCGTCCCATCAAACGTGCAGAACCTTGGTTTGCCCCTCTACTTTGAATCGGACCATATTCAAGTTCAAGGATTAGTCATTCACGAGTTATGCCTAGACCCTTTTCATTGGGCGTCCACAAGAACCCTGGACAAATGGCTACTTGACGAAGGCATCCCGGGAATATACGGGGTAGACACACGGCGCCTAACAAAGAAACTTCGAACGCACGGTGTCATGTTGGGACTCATGCAAGTTTTCGATGAGGGTGTGAAGCCTGATTTGGAGGCGCTTCTAAACGACGGAAAGAACATTGCTGACCCCAACCTAACAGACCTGGTTAAAGAAGTCTCGGTGAAGCAACCCGTCAAATACGGTGTAGATGGCAGAAAAACCGTGGTGTTAATTGACTGCGGAGTAAAATTCAGCATTATCCGTAACCTGCTAAAACGGGGCATAAACGTTGTACGCGTGCCTTATGACTCTTCAGCCAGCGAAGTCTTAGCTTACAACCCTGACGGC
>JBEKVK010000090.1:0-5982 GCA_049514075.1 Bathyarchaeia archaeon
TTTCATTTGTTATCGCTATCGTTTAACGTAATACTGCATATTACCTATAAAATCCTTTCCCACATAAACTATAGGGCTCAGAAATACTGAATCAGAATTTTGTTCCCTAAAGCGTAAGCAGTTAATACCCATTTCGGGAATAGCTACTTCTCGTTTAACGAAACCTAACCCATCCCTTGGCGGTCCATTAATGAAAATAAAGACAAAGTCAATAATCGCTCTGATAGCAACAACAATCTGCTTAATAATGATCCTTGACTTCGTCTCGGACTCTGTAATCCAAACCAATTTTTTACAAATTGAACAAACTGAGGTTAAACAAACAATAGGAAGAATTCAAGTTGCCGTCTCCAATAGTTACACTGATTTAGACAACAAATTGGTCAGCTGGTCACAACTGAACAGCACTTATGAATTCGTGCAAAACCTAAATGACGAGTATAATGAAACCTATCTAACGGTTTCTTCACTTGCAAATGAAGGGGTAAACTTTGTAATTTTCCTAGATTCAAGAGGCAATTACTTAACTGGGATGGGACTGAACCTAACAACTCTGCAACAGATCCCCATCCCTCAGAACATAATCACATTAGTTTCTTCTGATAATTTAATCTGGAATTTAACCACAGTAGATAGCCATACAAGCGGCTTTGTTCTATCCTCCGGTCAACCATTGCTAGTTGCTTCAAGACCAATTCTAATGACTAACGGAGCGCGCCCAGCTAGGGGTGTCCTAATTTTTGCCCGATACTACGATTCTAACGAAATTAGCGCTTTATCATTTATCATGAAGTCTCCAATGTCAATGCAGCTTATCGGAAATTGGGAAAAAGAAAACTCGATTCCGGCTGGATCTTTTCCTTCCTATATTAAACCCTTAAACCAACAATTCACTGTAGGCTATGACGTAATTGACGACATCCATGGACAGCCGCTTTTTGTTCTTGGCGCAACTATGCCCAGAACAGTTTACGACCAAGGCTTGAATACAATAGGTTACATTAATGAGGCACTCCTAGTTGCTGGAGTGGTATTCTGTATCACAATAGTTTTAATCATGGAATATTTAGTGCTAAAACGACTAGGAAAGCTGTCCGACTCAGTGATCAAGTTGCGTATTCATGAAAACAGCTTCCAAGAATTGCCAGCTTCAGGTAACGATGAAATAACATGGTTAACGTTGTCAATCAATGGACTGCTTCAAGAAATAGAAAGCCAAAGTGTTAAACTTCAGAAATCTGAACGGTTGTCAGCTATCGGAGAACTTGCAAGGCAGATAGGGCATGACTTACGCAATCCATTAGCAAGTATCAAAACCGCAGTTTATTATTTGAGTAGAAAAGGCAGTACGTGCAGTGACGAAAAGAGAGAAACGATGCTTGAAATTATTGTCAATGACATAAGCCGCTCTGACAAAATAATTAACGACCTTGTCGAATACTCAAGCGATATTGACTTAGAGCTTGAGCAATGTTGCCCCAAATCCCTCTTAGCTGGAGTTTTATCAATTCTTCAAACTCCTAAAAATGTTGAAGTTGTCGATCGCACTTTAGAAGAGCCAAAAATTTTAGCTGATGCTGGCAAGATTCAACGTGTTTTCAAGGTAATCATTAAAAACGCTTTCGAAGCAATGCCAAATGGTGGAACTTTAGAAATACTGAGTCGTGAAGAAAAATCTACTGTGCAAATTACATTTAGTGACACTGGAACCGGCATCGTGGAAGAGATATTACCCAAAATCTTTTCACCATTGATAACAACAAAAGCGCAGGGAATGGGATTAAGTTTAGCAATTTGCAAACGTATTGTGGATTGTCATGACGGCAAGATAGATTTTGAAAGCATCATAAATAAGGGCACAACTTTTTCAGTGACTTTACCGTTCAAACCAAAAATACAACCCGCCGACAAAAGGTTGATGACTAAGAAAGACCCCTTACTTCATTACAACTATGCAGAGCCTCAAATTAGGTGACTAATCATTTTGAACAAAGATTGTCCCTGCCCCAAGAAAAGATGCGAAAGACACGGCAAATGTGAAGAATGCACACAGCATCATGCAGCTAAAGGCAAATTATCATATTGCAAGAGAACAAAAACCTCAATTTTCGGATTCTTGAAGAAAAAATAGTAAAGACAAAAAATAGGAACACTTCTAAAAACGTTTTTGAAAGTATCTTATTTATGCTCTGTTTTGGGCCAGATTCTTTTTATTAACAAAACTGAACGGGAAAAAGGATTAACGATAATTGAGGTTAATTTTTCGATGAAGGTTGATTCTTTTGAAAGACTTTATGTTTAATGCTAGATAACATTTTTGGTTGAACTCTAAAGATAAGGATATGTGAAAGAACGAGTAAAAAAGAATCATGCGACAGCGCTGATTACACTGGTGGCTTCAAAATTACCGTGGAGTCAGATGAAACATTTATTTCTGTTAGGGCCAAAAGCAAAACTTGAAGCTTGACCGGCAAAGTAAACAAACGAATTGATAAAGAACTTTAACAACGCACATTAGATAACAAGAAAAGCAATGCAGACCTAATTGAAAGCAAGGTCTCAAAACTTTATTTCGTTGAGAGCATTCCTGTGATTTCGTATTCTGTGTTCTTGCAATTGTTTAGGATCAGCGCACTCGGTTTTGCAGATTGGGCAAGGATAGGTTATAGGAAGCATTAAATTAACCTCATTTTTGGAAATAAACTCCCAAGGGCTAATAAGGCTTGCATGCATAAGCTATATAGTATCTAGAAATCGTAACCGCGTATTTTAGCTTATTTTTCAGCGGCTTTTAGGTTTAAAATGTTGTCGGTTATTTATTGAGCATGTCTGAAAGATTAACTTCTGAGTTATGATACTTTTCATTAAATGAGACTAATTTGCCGCAGATTGCTTTTTTTGGGCGCCAACTAAAGCAAGTGAGGCAAGCCTCGCAATGACACTACAAGCTTAGCCATAAAGCCAAATGTTCAAACACTTTTTTAAGGGCTGCCTTAAGATTATATCTCAACAGAGTGGAGTTCTCACTGAAATTGAATAATATTCGAAGTCTATGCTTACCAAACCCGAATTGTTTGGTTTTTTGAAAGAACTGTCTCACATATTTCTATATGATATGTCGAAAACAAACACGTTGATTACTGCACAACCAATTAACCACAGAGATATCGCATAGACCATAAAGTCGAAGTAAGCAGGCACACAACCTAAACAAAGAAATATGATAGCGTAAAAACCCAAGTTATTTCTATTTGCTTTCAAGTATTTTGTCAGGTTTGACCCAGCTTTGACAGCTTTGAGATTCTCAGTAGTACTATTCTAATTCTGAAGAAATAAGAATTATGAATCTAAAATATACAAAATAAATAGATTGGTACTTTTGAGATATCGTAACAACTTGAATGTAATTACTTATTTTGTCGTAGTTTTTATGATGTGGTGGTTTGCCTTGAATTCTTCACAAGATTTGTCCGCGTCATAATACGCGTCGATTGAGGGTTCGAAAGAAGAATTAAGGTGACAATTATCGCAAAAGACAATTATTGTTTTCTCATATGTTTTCCGATGAATTGATAAACTTTGTTTACCGCATTCGGGGCAAAAAAAGAGTTTAGCTGTAATTTCCAAAACAACACTCTTCCGCATAAAGGTAAGCGGAAGAGCCATTACAATCTTTCATTGATAAATCATATAATACATGTTGCGTTTGTAACTTTTCGCAATAATTCAAATACAATGCTAAATTGACAACAAACCTTTTAGAAAAGATGTTTGACTAATTGTCCTTTTCAAATTTGATTTTGAAAAATTTTTGTTTCTAGGCAGCTTTTGCAGAGCTTGTGCCTGTACTTTGTTTTGCAATATTCTTCGAATGCTTCATGGCATGAACTACATATCAATTTAGGTTTCTTTGCTTCAAGAAGCTTAATTCTTTTCGTGATTTCGTTTTTGACTTCCTTGTCTTTTTCTTGCTTGAGCGCTTCCTTCAATAATTTGATGGCGTATTCTGGACTCTTTTCTCCAAACAGTTTTCCGAATGGACTTAGAGGCTTTCCTGATTCAAAGATTTCTTTTGGCAATAAGCAGACGAAATTTGCTGGGTAGCCCATGTAGTTTTTTGGGTCGATGACTGCAAAACGATACTGCTTGACCCAATTTTTCTTCTCAAAGCCTTCAAAGATCTTTAACCGATAATCAAACATTATTGGCACTTTAAAGAATTCAAGGTAAGAATTCATCTAATATTGTTTGTCAACATATAATCTATAGAACTTGGATTTCTTAAACGCGCCATCATTTTTGAACATTTAGTTGATAATTATCCATCCGGTTGCGACGACGAGGTTCGTGGAGAACTTTCACACGTGACTTACAAAAATCTCCATATCCTCATTTTTTACGGGATCTGCGTGTTCTTCATTTCTTTTTTTGTTGAGATTACATTCTTTAAAGACTATACAATCTTCGCAATTGAGACTACTATTTTTGCCTTGACAATCTAAGACTATGGTTTTGTACATTTTGATTCATCCAGTTATTTGCCTTCAGAAGAAGTTGATTCTTCGGTTAAAACAGAATTCCTGATTATTCGTGCTTTTCTATTCATGCAGTAAATGTTTTGCTCTTTAGAAATTCTTTGGTATAGGTATCGTTTACTGCAATCCTTAAGCAAATTGGAATAATCACAGTCAGTTGACATCATTTTTGCTTCACTTATTGCTAAGATATTTTGAAGTGCTTTTTAGGTATATGCGACATAAACTATATAGTAACACTTGAGCCTTCATAAATAAACTACAACAAATTGCTGTTTGTAGTTGTGGCATTGCCACTGTAAGTGTGCATCGTTGGTTTTCGATATTTATCGGAGTGATTGCTTTCACTTGTTGCTCCATTTTCTTACAATGTCGGAAATGGTCACCAACAAGAAAAAAGCATGCCCGTGATCATCTGAACAAAAATAAGCCTGAGGAAAAATTTCCATGCACCCAAAAAGAAAAGCACATAAGGACTTTTGCTTTAGCGGTTTTCAAGTTTAATACGTGTCGGAATACACTTTGAAAAGAGTAAATAGACAATCTGATGTCAAGAGCGATTTACGGAGATTTTAAGAAATTTTGGGCTCAACCTGCAGCTAATCCCAGTCCCAAGACCAAAAAACTCACCGAAAACACAAATAACAAATCGCCGAGCTTATAACTCACTAAAACACTAAAAAAGCGATTTTTTTTGATTTGATGTTAGGGGCAATTCTGAATAAACTAGAATGCAAAATTAAATAAAAAAAGAAAAAGGGTTTTTGTTGATTGTTTTTTTTGTTTATGGTCTTTTTCTTGTAACGAGCAATGCTAGTACTGCGCCGATTATGATTATGACGATAATGATTGCTACGATTCCGTATTCGACTGTTGCGTTTGATGCTAAGCCTGTGGTTGGTGTTGCTGTGGGCGCTGTTGTTGCTGATGCAGAGTTGGCGTAGAAGTATGTTGTGGCTGAAGATCCGTAGTATCCTCCTGTTCCTCCGAAGACTGCGGTGACCGTGTAGTTACCTGCGATATCTGGAGTCCATGTTATGCCGAATGTGCCTTCAGCGTTGCTTGTGGTTGACCCAATTAATCTGTAGTTGTTGTTGGAGTCTAAGACGTACACAGAGACTGGAACGCCTGTTGTGTTGCTTGGCATTGGCTGCTGTTCGTAGACTGCTTCCATAAAGTGCGACATGCTTGCGTCAGATACGCATGGTAATCCATTGGGGAAGTTTGATGCAACAGCTTGTTGTTTTGCGCCTGCTGAGACATCAGTGACTGTTCCTTCGATGACTACCTTGGTGCCGACTGCTGTAGTTGGGTTTGGTACGGTGACGGTTGTTTTGCTTGGTCCTTGTCCATATGCGTAGATTTGGCCGTCATAGGAGTTGTATGCGGTAATTATGTTGTATGAGACTTCTGCTGCTGTGTCGTCGAACGCTAGTTCTTTCCAGAT
>JBEKVK010000091.1:0-5958 GCA_049514075.1 Bathyarchaeia archaeon
CAAGTACAAGCAACTATAAACGGGACAGTTCTCGGCACAAAAACAGCAGACTCCCATGGAGACTTAAACTTCGATGTCACAGTTCCCAATTTCCCCGCTGGAACCTACAAGTTCATAAGCACAGACCTAACCACACAAACTCAAACAACAGTACAATTCACTATAACCTCCACCACTACTGCGTCACCAACGCCCACAGCCGTTACTGCATCAACAACGCCCAAAGTTCCAGAATTCCCACTGCCAGCTATCGCGATTGCAGCAATGCTGTTAACCGCCGGAGCCTTTCTTGCTACAAAAAAGCGAGGAACAAGCAAGAATTGACAGCAAGCCAAACAAAAATCAAGAACCCTTTTCTTTGCTCTCTTCAGCTACTTTAGCGCTAGAAATGCCTTTTTCCGCCTTGATTCATATGTGCAACTTGCAGGACTTGTTTAGTGCATAATTTCCAAGCCGAAAGCATTCTTGATAAACTTTTAAGAGAGTTCAAGTCAGCTTTAAGTCCAATATGTCACAAACAAACTATGTATTAGCCTGAAGGAACCCGTGCCATCTAGCAAATCTAATATTTTTTGACCATGACTTAAACTGTTAATAGTTATCTTTCCATGTTAGACATCAATAACTGGGTTTAGTTCAAGAATTCTCGTGTGAGACCAAACTAAAATTCAATAAACTTAGTCCGCTATTTCTTATTGTATAGTGGCATTACTCCAATTTCTATTTCTTGCCCATATCAAATATCCAGTTCCGACAGCTACTATTAACGCGCCGATTACCAAAAGATAAGAAATAGCTGTGTTCCAAGCTACCTGTAAACTAAAATAATAATTGGGTGGGTAATAATTGAGACTTGTTGCTAAATTCGCAGCTAAAACGGTTATTCCAACAAAAAATACGGCAAACCCGCCAGTTATTATCACATAACCAAGTTTGTTTCTGACTTTCAACCCAAGAATAATTCCGATTACTATAAGAAAACACGCTGCCATCACGCCGGAAAAGAAGTCAACCGACCAATGCTGTTGGAAATCGCCCCAACCTACCAAAACAATCGACCCGTCGAAACCTCGTATGCTCTTTATTGTGCCAGCCAATTCATACATATCAATGGCGATTAAGCTGCATCCAGCAATAATGGAGGCATAGCTCCATTTGCTTCTGATGTTTCTTAAGTATACTATTCCGATGACTATAAAAAACGCGCCAATTACGAAGCTGAAAGAAACAAGCGGAAACCAAAAATTGTAAAAAGTGACATAATTGGTATAGTTATAGTTGTTTATTGCATGAAGAAATATGAATACAGAAATTAGGATTAGAAAAAGCCCTGCCACAATTGGTGCCAAACCCCATTTATTTGTAGCCTGCTTATCCATGGTTTTCACTTTAAGGGTCTCTTTCTTGCAAATACAATTGATAAGAGCATTATTACTGCAAAAAGAGGCAGAATTATCCAAGTGGGAAACTCTGGAACGGTAGATGTTGGAGATGGTGATGGCGTTAAGGTTGGCACTGGAGTTGGTATTGGCGTGTTTGGATTGGGTGCTTGCGAGTTTGGTGTAGTTAGGAAGGGCGTATAGGTTACTTGACCTAAATTGAAGTCTTGGTCGTAATCGTAAATTGAGTTGCTGATAGCTGACTGGTTGTTTGTTCCCCACCAATTATAAGCTGCATCGATATTGTTGGGTGCGGCTAAGTTAAAGTTGTAGTCAGAGTTGTTTTGTAGATTGTTATATTGAATTGTTGGTGTTGCATTGTAATAATTCTCAGATAGGTGTATTCCAACGGAATTGTCTGAAATTGTGTTATTTAGAATTGTGGGGCATACAAAGCCAGGTCCAAAAACGGATGAGAGTTCAATGTCGATACCTTGAGTGTTATCGACTATCAAGTTGTTTTCGACTGTCGCATTGCAGGGAAGGTCTCCGCCGAAACCTCTGGGCGTGGATAGGCTGATACCATCTTGGCAATCATAAATGTAATTGTTAAAAATGGAGCCAAGGCCGGCACATCCCATTCCACCATTGCTAACGGTGTTATTGTATATTTCAGGGGCACCTTCACCGCTGACTGAATTGATTGAACCATTAACTGTGTTATTAAAAACTGTAGACGAATCTCCAGAAACGGACAAGCCGTTGAAAAAGCCAATATTAATGTTGCCAGTGACTATGTTGTTTGAAATTACTGAAGATTCGCTCGAGTAAGAACCCGTGACTGAGCTGACTTGCACGGTGATATCGCCTGTTACAACGTTATTTGAAATTACCGAGTTGCTTGCAGAAACTGTACTAGTGATTGCATTGTTCGTAATTATGGATGAAGCAACTGAGACTTGACCGTTGATGCTACTGCTGTCAATTTTTAATGGGTTACTACTTGAGATTGAAGTTTGGTGAATATTTGCATTTTCTATTAGGCAGCCAGAATCGGTCTGTTCACTCCAACCGTTGCTAATAGTTGTGAAGGTAATTTGTCCTCCGTTGAAGTTTATCTTATCAGATGGACTGCCGATGGCGCTCAAGGTGCCGTTTACTTCGATATAGTAGCTTCCAAGATTCACTGTGACGCCGGGCTCGATGGTTAATGTAACCCCTTGATAAACAAGAGTATCACCCGTAAGCGTGTATGGACTACCTGCAGGCGTCCATGTAGAATCTTGAGTTATTATGTAACTTATGTTTGTGCCGCTTTGAGCCAACCCAAAAGGTAACGTTGCGAATATTGCAGTTAGACTTGAAACGGCTAAGATAAGAGTAAGAAGTAATGAGAAACTCTTGCTGATATTACCCATACTTACTCTTGGAGATGATTGAGGATAAAAGGCTGTTCGTAAAGGTTTCTTGACTAATCTTAGTCAAAGTTTCTTGACAAACCTTGGGTACACAGGTACCTATTGGGCGGTACCACGGTACCTCAACTTGGTGGTTTTTCGATGCCTAAATAACACAGCAACAGGGAACAATGAAAGAAGCAAAGACACAACCACCAACCAAGAGAACTCTGGAACGGCAGGAGCTGTTTGAGCACTCACGATGTTGATGTATAGTGGTGTGTTTTGGAGCCATTCACCAGCAAATAGCGGTACATCACCAGGACCAGAGTTGTAAGATGGTAATCCATTGCTTGTTACCGAATAATCAAGCTCGTAATCAAATTGGAAGTCCTCAGGTTTACCGAATGCCGTGAATGCCGCACTTAGTGTCGCTGCACTTCCGTTTACTATACTTCGTACTGCTGGTACACTTCCGTTTGCCCCACTTTGGTACAGTGTAGGGCGGAATATAGCTGAGACCATAGTGAATCGTGGATTAAAATCGGTATCATTCATCTCAGTGGGGATACTCTGGTAAAATGTTATGGTGAGTAAATCTTTAAACATAATTTGATTCATAGTTTGGTTAACATACGTTAGCGTTATGACCCAACTAACTTGGTAGTCGTTGTCACAGATCCAATCACCGTTTGGTTCTGTTTGTATATTGACTGTCACATCATATGAAAAGACTGTTGAGCCGTTTAAGTTTTGAACGTTTGATATCCCAAAGTCTTTAGTGAGAGTTTGAGCATGAACAGTTGAAGCGTCAGCAATTGCAGGTTTAACCATCAATAGACTCAGGGCTGGAGTAGCCATTATAAGAATCAGGACTAAAGCCAATCCTTTCCTTAAACAGTCCATAATTACTGATGCAGTTAGCTTCACATAAAAGGCTACTCGTAAAACTTCCTTGACTAAGCTGAGTCAAACTTTCTTGACTAAACTTTAGGTACACAGGTATCTATAGGGCGGTACTGCGGTACCTCAAGTTAGCGGTTTTTTCGATGCCTAAGTATCACACCAATAGAGAGCGTACCGATTAGCAAAGGTATGACGGCTAACCAAGATAACTCTGGAACGGATGGTGTTGAAGTTGAAGGCGGATAATAGCTGTCTGGATAATAGTTGACTAGATAAGTAAGCGTTTGCGGGGTGGTCCAATTGCCAACTGTATCATTAGCATAGAGGGTCAGAGTGTTAGACCCACTTTTCGGGAACTGGTACCCATCTTTTAAATATGCGCTATGGTCGGTGATGTTTCCAGTGCAAGTTATATTTGCGCCTCCGTCAATGCTATATCCAGCCCATGAAAGCGTATCATTCGTTTGGTAAAGCAACTGGAAGTAAACTCCACCGATACTAACATTGAAAAAAGTTCCGTTTGTAGGATACAAAATCGAAACAAATGGGACTGTATTATTTTGAGCATTGGCAGATTTAGCCATCAGTAAGGTCAGACATGGCAAAGCGAGAATTACTGTTAGGATTAATGCGAAAGTTTTGCCCTTGTTATGCATATTCATATCATCCAAGTACAATTGCGAACCCATTGAACTCAAATGTCTTATCACCAACTGCTGGATGCAAAAACAAGAAGTTAATATTATTTGAAGCTTGAACAGACCAAGAATAGCCCCAATACCCTGATGGTTTTTGTGTCCAATGTACTATGGGCGTCGTATCGTTAAGGGTAGCTGGAATAATTTTGCTGCTATAAGCGTTTACAGTAACTTTGGGGATAACGATGCTTCCTAAGTTATAGTTTGTTTGCTGTTGGTTTATAGCTGTGATAGTGGCAGACATTGTTAAGGTCAGCGTTAAGTTTTGGTCTCCTGTATTGGCAATATTTAGGTAGCCTTCTCCACCGTATATCCTGTATGTTCCTGTACTAAAACTGATAAGCGCAAGGTTGGTGCTATTTGCTTCAGGCGGTATGTAATTGGTTATGCTAATGACGTTGAGTGGTTTCTCTGCTGGAATTGCGACTGCAATATAGGATGCTAAAAATGTCGAGAAGACTATGATAACAATGATTGCTGCGGTCGCATACTTGTATTTTTGCCATTTGCCTGATTTGTACACTTTTTGGTCACTTTCATCCTCTACGATGTTTTTGCTCTTTAGCCTATCTTTTAGAACAGCGGCTTCGAAGTTGCTTAGTTCTAACAAAACATGGCTCTCTGGAATTCAACAAATTCTACTAAAGTGAACTGGCGTAGATTAAGCTCTATTGCTTGTAAATATTTCCATGTTAAGATACGCTTAACCAGTTCGTTTAGTTGCTTGTCAGAACCCTTTTATAGGTAATTTTTCAGAGGTTAATTGGTGATAATTTTTGTCGAATTTTATTGTTCTTGGAAACTGGACCGAACAGGGCATAAAAAATGTCGCAGAATCTCCGGAAAGAGTCAAGGCAGCGAGAAAAATGATTGAAAAAGCTGGTGGAAAACTGCAGTTTTTCACAACTATGGGGAAATATGATTTTGTGCTTTTCGTTGAAATTCCTAAGGATGAAGACTTGGCGGCTATTCTTTTGTGCACTGGCAGTCTGGGAAACATTCGTACGACAACTATGAAGGCTTGGACAGAGGCAGAAGCTGCTAAACTGCTCACTGGGCCTCACCCTTAACGTTATATGCACCCATCTGTAATAGTTTTTAACCGTTCCCTTTTTTTGTCAAAAAAGATGTCAAAAAAACTTCTGTGAAGAAACCTTTTTTAAGAAACAAAAGGGCATGTAATAAGTAAATACAGCCCTAAGTATTACTTATTCTAAGGAAAGATTTCTGTGAGATGCAAAAACTGCGGGCACCTTATATTGGTTGTTAGTTCAGTTGGCGAGAACACAGTTTACAAGCACAAGCAATCCAACCACAGCATGTACTGTCCATGTAGGAAACCAGAACCATAGATTTTCTAGAGAAAATGCTAGGAGAGAAAACATAAGTTACTAAATAAGGAAACATTTTGGTTTCAGTAGGGGGTTGTTGCTTGGTTTCGTGTTTTTTCTATTATGGATTGCAACTTAAAACTTCTTAAGCAGATTAGTACTTACCTTAGGTCGGTGAAAATGTTATGTCAAAAAAACAAAAGGAAGAAGCTGGAATAGTTGAATCTATTGAAGTAATTGTTAACAA
>JBEKVK010000092.1:0-8903 GCA_049514075.1 Bathyarchaeia archaeon
GCGGGAAGCAGAATGCCGTATACCGTAATTATTGTAGCGGTAATTTGAGTAGCAATGATTGCAAAGAGAAGTGGCTTTGCCGGTTTTACAGACCAAAAGTGACCCTTAGTCCTCGCAACAAAGACAGTTAAGTGCCCAGCAACTGAAAGCTTTAGGTATATAAGCGATTGTAGCACGAGTGGGTTTAACTTCAGTACAACCAATCCGATATAGAGCATTCCGAAAGAAGAGAATATCCCGATTACTCCAAGAAACGTCGCTATTCCTAACAAAGACCGCATGTCCCATTTCTCAGGTTTATCCGAATATTTCACGTTGTCATAGGCTATCGTCATGATTGGCAGGTCATTTAGAAGCGCCAACAAAACAAGCATCAGAGCAGTAACGGGGAAAAAATTGAAAATGACGATTGACGCTGTCATGAAAAGCAGTACCCGTATGGTTTCGGCGATGCGGTACGTGCAGTAATTCGTCATTCGCTGGAAAATCTTGCGGCTTTCCTTAATCGCATCGATAATGACAGAGAGACCCGGCTTGGTCAGAACTATGGCTGCTGCGGACTTTGCAGCGTCAGTGGCGCCCTCAACGGCAATACCAGCGTTAGCTTTCTTCAAAGCAGGCGCATCATTAACCCCATCTCCCGTCATCCCCACAACATGGTCTTTTTCTTGGAGCAACTCAACAATGCGGTACTTGTGCTCAGGAAAGACTTCCGCAAACCCTTCAGACTCTTCAACCACGCGTTGAGCCTCGTTGTCAGGCTTGTTCAAAAAAGCAGCGGGCAACACAATATCGTTTCCAAGGTTTACTTGGCTTGAGATTTCTTTGGCAATAGCTATGTGGTCACCGGTAACCATTTTCACGTTAACACCCATCGATTGAGCCGTTTTTATCGTTTCAGCAGAATCTTCTCTTGGTGGATCAAACAGCCCAATTAAGCCTGTAAATTGCCACTTATTCTCCTTATCAGTTCGAGCCACGCCCAGAGCCCGGTACCCTTTTTTAGCGAATTCATTAACATCTTCTGCCAATTTGTCGTTGATTGCTTTCTTGTCTTCGATCAAGGCTAAAATGGCTTGAGGAGCTCCTTTAGTTACCTTAAACTGGCTTCCATCTTCTCCTTGCACTGTTGCCTCTGTTCTTTTTATGACCGGATCGAAGGGCTTAAAACCGGTTACTTTGATGTGTTCAATTCTAGCTGCAATATCGGGTGTGCTCTTGGTTTTAGTCAAGATTGCTTCGTCGATAGGATCTTTATCTTCTTCTCTTGAAGCAAGAGCACTGAAGAAAAGTACGTCATTTTCTGATAATCCGCCATAAGGTTTGGTTCCTCCCATAGTGAGCGCATTCTTAGTGATAGTGCCTGTTTTGTCTGAGCACAGCACATCCATGCTTGCCATTTCCTCGATTGCAACCAATTTGCTGACTATGGCTTCCTTTTTGGCGAGGGCTATGGCTCCTACGGCCATGGTGACTGAGAGAACTGCGGGAAGTGCTGCAGGTATCCCAGCAACAGTTAAGATCAATGCAAACTGAATGATGTCTAAGATGTTTTGGCCTCGAAAAATCGAGACGATTACAATTATTGCCACGAGCCCTATTGCTAGGAAAATTAGGTAATCGCCTATTTTGCTGATGGCTTTTTGGAAGTGGCTTGGGGTTTTGGCTATCTCTACGAGTTTGGCGGTTTTGCCGAAAAAGGTTTTAGCGGCGGTGTTGACTACGAGCGCGTTCATTTCGCCTTGTTTGACGATGGAGCTTGCGTATCCGATATCGGAGAGATGTTTTTCTACAGGGAGAGATTCGCCTGTTAGTGCAGACTCGTCGGTTAAAAGATAGTCTCCTTCAATTAGTTTTACGTCGGCTGGGATAATGTCTCCTAAGCGCAATCGGACAATGTCGCCTGGCACCAGTTTTTCAGCCGGCATATCTTGCCATTTGCCATCTCGTTGAACACGGGCTTTTAGGGCTAGCCTTTTTTTTAGCAATTCTATGGCGTTGTCAGCTTTGCGTTCCTGCCAGGAACCTACTACTGCGTTTACCATTAGTAGAGTTAAAATTATTGCAAAATCAGGCCATCGCTGGATAACTGCAGACATTACTACTGCTGCCTCAATCATCCATGGAATTGGACCCCAAAAATAATGAAGAAACTTTAGAAGCGGGTTAACTTTTTTCTCCTGAATCTCATTAGGACCATATTGCACAAGTCGTTTTTCAGCTTCCGCAGAAGAAAGACCCCCCTTGCCCGCCGAAAGCTTGCTTAATAATTCATCAACATTGGTCTTCTTCGCCTCTTCTGTAGTTAAGGAGTCTTGACTCATGCATTGACACTCTTTATCAGTTTCGTCATTTCCTTCTTGAGCTCGTCAAGTCTTTTTTGACTTCTCGCCTCTATTGATAAGCGGAGTATCGGTGACGTGTTTGATGCTCTGATCAGAGCCCACGAATCTGGAAAAACGATTTTTACGCCGTCGATGGTGTCTGTGTTTTTATATGTTTTCATGGCTTTTTCTTTTATCTTGTTGATGACTTGAAACTTCGTTTCGTCAGAGCACTTTATTTCGATTCTTTCGAAAAGCCTTGTCGGCAGCTCTTTTACGACTTCTGACAGTTTCTGTCCCATTTTTGAGACTATTTCTGCCATGTACATGCTGTTTATTATCGCATCGTCAAACCAGAAGAACTTTGGAACGCATATGTGCCCAGATTCTTCAACACCAAAAACCGCTTTGTGTTTCTTGGTTTCCTGCACCAAAAACGTGTGCCCGACTGGCACTCTGAACACTTTTTCTCCGTATTTCTTAACTTCATCCTCTATGATGTCTGAGCATTCTATGTTGGCGACGACAGGGCCCCTCTGAGTTTTCATAATGTCTCTGATGAAGAGGATCGCGCTTTGCTCGGTCATGATGACTTTGCCGGAGTCATCAACAAAAATGGCTCTGTCGCCATCGCCATCGAACGCAACTCCGAGATCTGCCTTTTCTGTCACAACTTTCTTGCAGAGAGCGGTCAATGCTTCTGGTTTCGGTTCGGGGTCTCTGTTCGAGAACTTTGGGTCGGGCCAATCGAACAGGAAAGTGGCTTTGACACCGATTTTCTTGAGTATTTTCGGTACCCGTTTCCGAAGTCAGCGACCACGCTTATTTTCTCTGGTTTTATTTTTTCAGCTACGAAATTAGCATATTCTGTGTCCATTCCCTCGAGCTTCTTTGCTGTTCCTGTACCTGTTTTGAATTTTTCTGAGGCGCTGATCTCCCCCAGCTTTTTGTTTTCATCTTCGAAGAAGCCGACTCCGTCTTGATGGAAGAATTTGACGCCGTTCCACTCCGCTGGCAGATGGGACGCAGTTATGTATGCGGTTGCATTGTTTTTCATTTTCCAATTTGCAAAGACGCAGAGACTCGCAGGACAGGTTCCGACCAGATTGGCATTTGACCCGGTTTTTTTTAATCCTGAAACGAACGCCGTCTCAAGTTGAGCTCCATGTTCTCTGAAGTCTCGTCCAATAGTGAAAGTGCCCGGACACAAAGTTCCAGCTGCTTCACCTATTCGGGTCATAATCTCTTCCGTCAAATCTTTACCATAAATTCCTCGTATGTCGTAAGCTCTAAAAATACTCATTTTCAGCCACACCGCTTTCCTTTATACCAAATTGCTGAAGCCACTCTTCGGCTCAGGCATGCCAGTGTTTATGCCGATTTCCATGGAGAAATAAGCAATTTTGGCGTCTTCAATGAAACTGCTTATGCAGTACTCACTGCCAAAATAATATTGCCTCGACAAAAAATTTGCTGTAAACTGAGTTTTAGATGCGTCTAAAAGCATTCCACAAAGAGGATCCTTGGCAGACATATAAACAAAAGCCCCGCTATGATAAAGTGCCACTTTCAGCAATAATTAGTTTTCGTTTGACCAAAAACGCGATTTCGAACGATTTATTGTTTGATTAAGCTGAGAACACCGTGTGAAAAAAGTCTTCTGCGGGTTTTTGCTCAGCTGGTTTTACTACAAGATACGTGCCGAGGAGAGTCTGGATGCTGAGACATAGTGCCCTTTTTTGGCAGACGAAAAGGTACGTGCTCTTTCACAGAATAAGCTTACGGGTGATAATTGCTTTTCTGATCCCAGCGCAGACTTGCTTAATAAACAAGGACATTAATTGTGTTAAACCTTGACAACTCAGGATCTACATGTTTAAAAATTGGAACAAACTTAAAAGCTTAATTCAGCCTCTTCGTTTAAAAATAAAAAACCTTTTGAATTGTTGCATTTTCGAGAACCTCTAACGTAAACAGCCATGAAAGGAAAAAGAAAATACTGTCACTTAAAAGCAGTGTTTACCTGAGCTTAATTTCCTTCGAAGACTGCCACAATCCATGAATGTTACACATTGAAACGGCAATGAGCGTTCCCGGTTTGCCCGTTTTCATCCAACCCGTCGCCGCGTGATGAGCATACACGGTACTTGTGTTTGGTCCCTGAACCGAAGCGCCATGTGCCCCGAACTCATATCGCGCAACCTGACGCGGAAACTTTTCGTCATCAGGCAGGAAAAACAGCGTTATCCAACTGATATGATGCTCCGTCGTATTCGGGTGAGCAACTTCTTTACCAATGGTTACCGTAACCTCGAAAAGCTCATCAGCCTTCACCAAGTCCTCGCAGCCAATAACAGGCACATGCTTCTCCATCTTCCAATCGGCTTCTTGAACTAGTTCTCCAATTTTCTTCAAAACACATCAGCTCCAACAATACCAATCGAGAAAAAGAAATTTATGCATTTCGACCGTGAACAGCTGGAATCAGCCAGCGTGCTGTCGTGTCCCGATATTACGTATTGAAGTATGTAGGGGAAACCGCTTTGTCTCTTCTTCCGATGTTTTCAGTTGCTTCCCTGTTCAGAATCAAGCATAATTGCTTAATAGTGCATAGGTAGCAACGTTTCCTAAGCATCTAACCTTGTTTATCACCATGCTCCATTGAGTTTTTAGGAAGCTGTTACAGCTTCTATCGGAGGTCTCTTTTAATATTCATTCTTCTGGTCTTCAGGCCCGTAAGTTCTAAACTTCGTATCCACTCGCAAAACGTCTTCAACGCCTTTTCTCTGGTTTGCCAGATAAGGAATCATTGTATGGTCAGACTCCATTCTGATTTTTTGTCGCTGTACTGGCTGTCCGCTCTTTTCAAAATAAGCTTTTTAATTTCGGAACAGAGAGTGTGTGAAAACTCGAATTTAGCCTTAGAAATTGCGCCTTATATCTAAAAGCAGGCGCTAATGCTCTACTAAATCGCAATAAAAGCAGCAATTTTCTGAAATTGAAAATAGTGTTTACACAGTCTGAACAACCACGCACGACTGTCAGACAAAAGCAAAACCTGTTTAGCAGATATTGAGCATGTTGGCAAGGGCTTAACTAAATAATAGGTAAGTGATAGCTAATGTTGTAGTAGGAGATTGCAATGGAAAAGAAGTATAGATACATACGGTTCTTCAAGGAAATCGGGGTTGATGACGTAGCTCTAGTAGGAGGCAAAACATCTTCCCTGGGTGAACTGTATCGCAAGCTCACTCCGCAGGGGGTAAAAGTACCTAATGGCTTTGCCATAACTGCGGAGGCCTATCGTTACATTCTTGATAAGGCCAATGCCGGGGATGCCCTCCACAAAACAATGGACGGTATTAATCCGGCTAATATGACAGACCTGTCAAACCGTGGAAAAGAGGCAAGGGCGATTATCTATGGGGCCCCATTCCCCGACGACTTAAGACAAGAGATACTCCAAGCCTACCATACTCTTCAGGACGAGTATGGGCACGACCTGAGCGTAGCAGTGCGCAGCTCAGCCACCGCAGAGGACTTGCCCAACGTCAGCTTTGCTGGCCAGCATGAGAGCTACCTAAACATATACGGTGATGAGTTGCTCATAGATTCCTGCAAACGTTGCTTTGCCAGCCTTTTTACCGACCGCGCTATTCATTACCGAATTGACCAAGGCTTCGATCACTTCAAGGTATACCTCTCCATTGCAGTCATGAAGATGGTGCGTTCGGATTTGGCCGCAAGCGGCGTCATATTCTCACTGGACACGGAGTCAGGCTTCCGAGACGTGGTATTCATAACCGGCGCCTATGGACTCGGCGAGAATGTAGTTCAGGGTGCGGTGGATCCGGACGAGTTCTATGTCTTCAAGCCAACTCTCGAGCAAGGTTACCGCAAGATCCTGCGGCGTGTACTCGGAAAAAAAGAAATCAAGATGGTTTACCGCGAAGGAGGGACCCGTGAAGCTACCCACAACATTCCTACACCCCAAGCTGACCGCGAGCATTTCTGCATCTCCGACGAAGAGGCACTCATCTTAGCGGACTACGCGGTCAAAGTTGAAAAGCACTACACTCTAAAAGCGGGACACCCTTTGCCCATGGATATGGAATGGGCAAAAGATGGCAAAGATGGACAGCTTTACATGGTCCAAGCACGACCCGAAACTGTAATCTCACAGAGGCAAGTAAGCATGCTTGAAGAGTATGTGCTTCAGGGAACTGGAAAGGTTTTGGCGACGGGCCGCTCCGTTGGCGAAAAAATTGCCAGCGGTACAGCTCACAAAATTTTAGATACAGTCCACCTTTCTGAATTCAAGCCCGGGGAAGTTCTAGTGGCCGATACCACATCTCCAGACTGGGAACCCATAATGAAAACAGCGGCAGCCATTGTCACTAACCGCGGCGGGCGCACATGCCATGCGGCAATAGTCAGCCGTGAACTGGGCATACCCGCGGTAGTAGGAGCTGAAAACGCCACAACAAATATCCCGAGCGGGAAGAAAGTTACTGTCTCTTGTGCTGAGGGAGATATTGGCAAGGTGTACCAAGGCGAGATTCCGTTTGTGGTGAACAAAACAGACCTCAGCTCTCTGAAACAGCCCAGCACCGAGATAATGATTAACCTGGGTAATCCAGAGCTGGCCTTCAAAACAAGCTTTATCCCTAATGACGGAATAGGCCTGGCACGCATGGAGTTTATTATCAGTGAATACATCAAAATCCACCCCATGGCTCTGGTACATCCCGAACGTGTAACCGATACCAATGAACGTTCAGTTATCGATCGTATCACCCAAGGTTATGGGCAGCCTACTGCCTTCTTTATCGAACGCCTTTCAGAGGGTGTAGGCACTATTGCCGCAGCTTTCTATCCGAAACCAGTAGTAGTGCGCATGTCTGACTTTAAGAGTAATGAGTACGCGAGCCTTTTGGGCGGGAAATCCTTTGAGCCTGCTGAGAACAATCCGATGCTGGGCTTTCGTGGGGCATCGCGCTACACTCACCCCGATTATGTTGAGGGCTTCGCGCTGGAATGTGCAGCTATGAAGCGGGTTCGAGACGAGATGGGACTTACCAATGTTAAACTTATGATCCCCTTCTGCCGGCGAGTTGAGGAAGCCGCTAAGGTAATTGGGAAAATGGCGGAATTTGGTTTGGAGCGGGGCAAAAATGGCCTCGAAATCTATGTTATGTGTGAAATCCCAAATAATGTCATTCAGATCGATGCCTTTGCCAAGTACTTCGACGGTTTCTCAATTGGTTCCAATGATCTTGCCCAGCTTGTCTTGGGGGTGGATCGCGACTCCGCAATCGTGGCTTTTGACTACGACGAGCGTGACATTGGAGTAAAAGAAATGATCCGGCTCTCAGTCGAAGGTTGTAAGCGTAACAAGCGGCACTCGGGGCTCTGTGGGCAGGCCCCTTCGGACTATCCGGAGATGGCCGAGTACCTGGTTGAGCTTGGCATAGACTCTATAAGTCTCAATCCTGATGCTGTGCTTAAAACCACCTTACATGTGCTGGAAATCGAAAAAAGACTTGGCCGCAAACAGCGGGTGAGAAACAAGCAAAAATCTCAACCGAGAAAGCGACTTAAGGCACAACAGAAGGGGAAACGGGGAAGAATATGAAAAGGATAGCAATTAACGGACTGGGGCGTATAGCTCGTGGATACCTTTCGGCTTGTTGCTTTGTCGACGAAAATGAAAATATTTTAAGACCTAAGAATGCGCTAAAAACCTCTGGTACGGATAAATAGCGAGGAGACTATCATGACTGTACCCAGCAATTATCTGTTACCTTCCCTGCCGAAAGGACTCGAAGGACTCGTTGAGTTAGCCCTCGATCTTCGCTGGTCATGGAATCACGCCGCTGACAAGCTGTGGAAATATGTTGATCCAGAGTTATGGAGTATGACCTCTAACCCATGGCTCATGCTTCAAACAGTTAAAACGGATCGCCTTAAAGCACTGTCGACCGATTCCACTTTCCGGGGACTGATGGATAAACTTGTGGAAGAACATCGCGAGGCGATAGGAGAGAAGGCTTGGTTTCAACAGAACCATTCTCAATCGACACTAAAAGTAGCCTATTTCAGCATGGAGTATGGACTTGGTGAAGCTCTGCCGATTTACTCGGGCGGTCTCGGGATTCTGGCGGGTGATTATCTTAAGACGGCCAGTGACCTGGGCGTTCCAGTAATTGGAGTGGGTCTTCTCTATCAGCAGGGCTATTTCCGTCAAGCAGTAGATGCCCATGGCGACCAGACCGAGTTTTACCCCTACAACGACCCCGGTCAGCTTCCAGTCATGCCAGTACGCGACCAAAATGGACAGTGGCTTCGGATAAAGATAGATTTTCCCGGTGGCGCCTTATGGTTGCGTGTCTGGGAAGCCATAGTGGGACGGGTGAAGCTTTACCTCCTGGACAGTAATGACCCTGTCAACAGTCCCCCTGACCGCGGGATTACCAGCGAACTCTACGGGGGAGGACCAGAACTGCGCCTGCAACAAGAGATTGTGCTGGGAATCGGAGGCTGGCGACTGCTCAATGCCGTTGGTATTCAACCTGAAGT
>JBEKVK010000093.1:0-5810 GCA_049514075.1 Bathyarchaeia archaeon
AAGAATACCGAACAAGAGCTTTGAATTTTTTAACATCAGCAAATTTTATCATAGAAGTCGATATAAATTTTCTGAAGTCTCAATTCAATGACGATAAATATGATGGTGCAGGGGGTGGGATTTGAACCCACGAGCCAATGGAGACATCACCGCAAAACCTCTTTTTTTCTTGAAAACACAGGCAATTCTTATAATCCTTTTAATGTTAATCATTGTTAGGAGAATGTCTGTTTTTGGTTTCAAAAAGAAGATCGGGGATAAGACGGTTTTTCTATGTGATATTTGCGGTCTTGGATACTCAGACAAGAAGACTGCTCAAGAGTGCGAGGACTACTGCAAAGCTCATCCTGGTTCTTGCAGCGTAGAGATATCCCAGAAGGCTGTTTATTTACCAGAGAAAACGCAAATTGCGAGAAACAAAAACTTAAGGCAAGATAGCGTTAATACCTGATGGGAACTGATAAGATGTTCAGGAAATGCCCGTCGTGCGGTCTGCTGCTCCAAGCCAAGGAGGTCAAGCGTGATCAACTCGAAAACCCTTACGAGGTCCTAAGTGCCTGCAGGCAGAGGAGGCTTCGTTTACGAGCGCATCGAAAACTTCAGGGTCACCTATAAGAGACCCCCACGACCACTTGAGTTCCCTTAAACTTTAGGCTGCATTCGAGGCTTTTTGAAAGCTGGAAGCCATAGGACAAGAAAAAATTTGAAATTCATTTTATGTTTTCTATAGGTTCTGAGAAATTACTTCATTTGTTCGGCGTAGGGTTTGGATGCGCATAAGGAATCAACTTATGTGACTCCTATGAAAGAAGACCAGACGAAGGTCAGTCACCCTGAGAATTCTCATATCCACCCTTTCAAACCTCTTTATGGCTAATCCTCTATACCACGTTGATAAGTTAACTTGCGCTATTTCAAGTCAGTTTATTTTTTTTGAGAAAGTGAAAGGTTGCATAAAGGCAAAAATTATCTGGAACAATTTTTTTCGCAGCTTTGGTTTTTAGCCTTAATCTCGATTGCAAAATGTAAGTGCAATAATGCTAGATTTTACGTTTTGTTCCAGAGCTTCCTTGACAATACAAAAGTTATATAAGTAAAACGCCGCGCTGTGGTTTTGAAGCATCTTGTTTGCTTCAATTTAAAGAAGGAGAAAAAGAAAAAAATGGAAATTTTTAAAACAAGACTTGCAGCAATAATATTTTCGATATTCTTCATTGCATCAATGGCGATGTCATCAACGCTTGTACCAGTAGCAAACGCGCATACTCCAGCATGGAACATTACAGATCATGCCTACATCTCTCTTGCACCTAACCCTGTAGGTGTTGGCCAAACGGAAACAATCAGCATATGGACAGCCCAGCCTCTGGCTAACGCCGGCCAACAAAACAACATCAGAAAAGAAAACTACAAGCTAACCATCACTGCACCTGACGGAACAAATACCACGCAAAGTTGGGCTGTTGTCGCTAACCCAGGTGGTGAACAAACAACTACTTTCGTACCTAGTTCGGTCGGCACTTACACGGCGACATTCTCTTTCGGAGGAATGACATATCCAACTCTAGCACAGGTAACTTCCGCATTTACACTTCCAGCGGCAACCATTGCTTCAATTAATGCTTATGCAGGAGATATTTTTGAACCCAGCACCACAAGCACAACCTTCGCCGTACAGCAACAACCATTAGGCGAAATTTCTTCCGCTCCGCTTCCGACGGCTTACTGGACTTTTCCCATAAATGGCCAGAATACAAACTGGTATAGTGTCGCATCAAGTTGGCTAGGTCAATCGTCAGCTCAATTAGGCTCTACATGTGAAGGTGGCTATCAACTTTTCCAGAACTCAGGCACAGGACCATCCAGCGGCCACATATTGTGGACAGACCCAATAGAGTTCGGTGGAATTGTCGGAGGATCAAACACTGTAGTACAAGGTGCATCTTTCTATTCAGGAAGTTCATACCAACCCAGATTCATCAACTCAATAGTCATGGATGGATATCTCTACTTCAGAATGCCCTTCGGAGGAATCGGCAGCACTACCGTCATAGGGTCAAACGGATTAGCTTACGGGGGATCTTACGTTTGCTTAAACTTGCGCACCGGACAAACAGTATGGACGAACAATAATCCCTATTTCAACCCCACGTGGGGGCAACTATTTAATGAAGTCGACCCTAACCAATCTGGTATCATCCCGAGCGGTTACTTATGGCAAACTTTCACCCTGCCCACCGCAACCCCTGTAGCTCCTGTCACTGGCGAAGAAGCACCAACTACGATGCCTAATGTAACGTGGATGGCTTACGATGGATACACTGGAAACTGGGAATTCAACATAACAAACGTTCCGCAAAGCTACAGCATCTACGGTACAAATGGCCAACTGCTACAAGAACAGACCATAATTTCGGCATACGATTCAAGCGGTAGCCTGCTAAGATACGTCCTCAACTACAATACTGCCACTGAATCTGGTTGGCTAGCTCTATGGAATACAACCACACTGATTTTCAACATTGCAAACCCAGGAGGCCCATATAGGCCAGAAGGTCAAGTAATCAATGGAGCTGCTAATGCTGTATATGGTAGCACTCCAGCTACCGCGTACCAGACTGCATATCTTTGGAATGTGACAATCCACGCTAATCTAAACGGACTTGTCATCAACGCTACCGCCGCCACAGGAGTCTCAACAACTGGTCCAACAATCAACGCGGTTATTCCTGGTGACATCATGATGGGAACAAGCAGTGGACTATCAGAAGCCGTTGGTCCTCAGTTCACTCCAAACCCCTTCACAATGTGGGCAATTAATCTCAACGCAAGCAGAGGCGCAGTAGGAGCGGTACTGTGGGTTAAGAATTACGACGCACCAGATCCAATGACAAACAATGCAAACTTAGGAAGCTACACACAAAGAATCGTAGATATAGATCCAACAACTCGCGTAATCACAATGATGATCGGAGAAACTCTGGAGTGGCTTGGCTACAGTTTAGACACTGGAACTCTGTTATGGGGTCCAACAACAACAGTGTTCAATCAGGGCTATCAATTCTTCGGCAGTGGACTAGGTATTGGACAAAATGCTGCTAACGCTTACGGCAACATTTACGTTACCGGCTATGGCGGAGAGGTATGGTGCTATAACACAGCTAACGGAAATCTTCTTTGGCAATTCGGTAACGGCGGCGAAGGCAACACCACAAACGACGGAATTAATTCACCTTGGGGTCTTCTACCAACCTTGATATCTTGCATTGCCGACGGAAAGGTGTACGTTTACACCAATCAGCATGGGAACGGCGCTCAGTCACCATACTATAAAGGCGAAATGTTGTACTGTCTCAACGCAACTACAGGCAACGAAATTTGGTCCGAAGAATTCCAGGGTGGCGACAACGGTGGCCCAGGATATCCAGTGGGTCTCGTTGCATCCGGGGAATATGTGAACTATAACATGTATGACAACCAAGTTTATGCCTTCGGTCAAGGACCAAGCAAAACCACTGTCACCGCACCTGACCTAGGAGTAACAACGGCCACACCAATAACGATAACCGGTTCAGTGATGGACATTTCGGCTGGCACAACGCAAGCTCAACAGGCAGCAGACTTTCCAAACGGTGTTCCATGCGTATCGGATGCAAGCGAAAGTCAATGGATGGAATACGTTTACATGCAGCAGCCAATGCCGAACAATGTAACAGGAGTTCCAGTCACATTGTCCGTCTTGGACAGCAACAACAACTACCGCGTAATCGGCACCACAACAACAAACGCCTTAGGCGACTACGGCTTTACATGGAAACCTGACATCGCAGGCAACTACACAGTCTATGCCACGTTCGCAGGCACAAACGGTTACTACCCATCATCTGCATCAACATTCTTCTACGCAGGCACACCAGCAGCAACAGCGGCACCAACAGCGACACCGCTCACAGGCTTAGCTTCAAACACAACCCTCATGTACGGAGTCGTCGCCATAATCATCGTCATAATCATCATCGGCGCAGCAATTCTACTCGTGCTCACCAGAAAACGGCCATAAGCCAAAAGACGCAAAAAACAAACCCCCTTTCTTTTTTATTCATTTAGCGCGAGACAAGGAAGCAGGGCTTCAGAAAGCTTAAGAAAAAAAGCAGAAAAAAAGTCGTTATCGCAGGGATCCTTCTCTTTTCCTCTACCCAATTTAATCTGTTGAAGGCGGCGGAGGAGGCGGTGGAGGCAGTGGCGACTTCTGACGTTTTCTAAGAGCCAGAATAGCGGCTGCCGCAACTGCAACAAGCACTACTGCGATCACCAAGGTCGTCGTTGGAAACCCTCTATTCGAAGTCGAAGGCGTGGAAGTCGATGTGGAACTTGTCGAAGGCAAGGAGTCAATCTGCACCGTGTAATTCGCGATTTCATTCGATAGCGCAGGCGTGTTGTCTGCAGGTGTAGCCCAAAACGGAACTTCTGCTCCGGGCGCAAGGGAGTTCGCCAAGTAACTTGTGAAGTTCAACGCGACCACCATTCCAGCAGCGTTATAAAAGGTTGTGACAACCCAGACATCGCCTGCCGTTTCGGTACCGTTGTTTTCAATGTATCCAACGACGGTGTAAGTGTTGTTGTTCAAGATGGAGCCAACAGAGCCTCCGAACGGGATAGCAAGGCCAGAGTACTGAGCAGCCGACGTATCCGTGACCGAAGACACCGAAACTTTGACCGACTTAATCGAAGAAACCCAGCTCAAGTCACCTGTTGAACCGCTTGCAGGGGTGAAATCTATGTAGAAAGGAGCTTTCTGCCCAGGAAGCATATGAAACACAAAAACCGTACCCTTCTCCTCAGCAAGAACGTTTCCGCCGGAATCAAGGGCTGTTCCCTCGACGGAGGCATCGCCAATGATGTTTGACCCCACGTTCTGGATTTCGCCGACTATAACCAAGTCGCCGGGTTCCGTCGAAAGATGCGTGTTTGATGGAGCAACGTACCAGTTGTAGCTGAGAACCTGAGCGTGCGAAACATCGCTGCTTTGTGCCATCGCGAAATGCGGGTTTCCTATTGATGTGGAACAGCCAACCAACACGGCTATCAGGAAGCTAATCAAAAGTGCCTTTTTTTTCAAGGATAAACCGTAATCATGGAGTATCCCCTTCTCTATTAAATTTTGGGGAAATCCTCGCCCGAAAATAGCGCGATGGTAGAAATGAATAACATTGACATTTCTTTTTGAAGAATCAATAAATTAGCAAGAAACAAGCAGAAAATAAGCAATGGTGCAGGGGGTGGGATTTGAACCCACGAACGCCTGCGCGATAGGGTCCTAAGCCCTACTCCTTTGACCAGACTTGGAGACCCCTGCACCTGTTTTTGTTGATTCGAGTATTCTTTGTCGTGCTAATTTATTAACATGAAGTGTTGTCAGCGGGCAAAAGCGAAACGCTAATGCATTTTTTAAGAGCATGCAAAAATCGGAGTATTTTTTGTTGCAAGGGAATTTTTCATTTTCAGTCTACTCTCCCCTGCTCTGAAACGTCGTTTCCGATGATACCTTAAAAGGCAGAACGGTTTACTTTGGTTTCCTCGTTGGGTTTCGAAACGTTGGATTTGGCAGGTGTGTGTTATGTCGGAGGATCATGGGAATTTAGATGAGCTCATAGTGATGGAGCGTGAAGTGATGGCTGAATTGAAAAAGATGTTTAGTGATCCAGCGCTTTCAACTTTGGATAGGGTTCGGGTTGCCAATGCTCTTGCTTATCACGCTGTGGTTTTGAATAGGCTTCAATCGAAAAAAGGTGAGGACTCATTGTTTGATG
>JBEKVK010000094.1:0-5809 GCA_049514075.1 Bathyarchaeia archaeon
ATGAGATGAGCAAGTATTCTTTTTACGGCTGGGTCTCTCTCGTCGAAATAGCCCATTTGCCCTAGTCGTTCAGAGTCGCGGTCAATCATAAGTATGCCTTGAGTCATGTCGTTTGAACCGATAGAGAAGCCATCGGCCAATTTGGAGAATTCGTCAGCCATTATTGCGATTGAGGGAGTTTCTGCCATGAACCAAACCTTGAAGTCTTTTGAGCGTTCTAAGCCTTCTTCCTTCATGATTTCTATGACTTTTTTGGCTTCCCAAAGCGTGCGAACCATCGGAAGCATAACGTAAACGTTTTTGAGCCCCCATTCTGTGCGGCATTTCTTAATGGCTTGGCATTCGAGTCGGAAAGCTTGGATGTACCATTTACTTATGTAACGGCTGCAGCCTCTCCAGCCAAGCATTGGGTTTTCCTCAACTATTTCGTATTTGTCTCCGCCCTTCAAGCCCCTGTACTCGTTGGTTTTGAAGTCACTAAAACGGACTACAACTTGCCTAGGCTGGATTGCTCTAGCAACCGTGGCTATGCCTTCGGCGAGCTTATCTACAAATTGTTGGCTTTGACCTTCATCAACAAAAGCCATCGGGTGCTTACCTATGGCGCTGGCCAGGATGAATTCTGTGCGCATCAATCCAATGCCTTCAAACGGCAGATTCTTGTATTGTTCAATCATCTCCGGAGTTCCGAGATTCATGTAGATTTTTGTGGCTGTTACTGGAGCGACTTCTGCTTGCATAAAAACGGTCGATCCATTTGATGTTGCGGTTGGTTGAACAGCTTGCGCTAAAACACCTTCGTAGATTATGCCGTTTCTCGAATCAACTGTGTATTCTTGACCCGTTTTCATTACTTGTGTAGCCGTTTCAGTCCCCACCACACAAGGAATGTTCAGTTCACGACTTACAATTGCAGCGTGAGAGGTGATTCCACCCTTATCAGTAACGATGGCGCTTGCCATTTTCATGAAAGGTACAAAATCAGGATCAGTCATGCCAGTAACGAGAACGTCCCCTTTGTGCATGTCCCGATGTGCATCATCAGGGTTTAGGACAACTGTCGCCTTGCCTACCCCGTAGCCTCTTCTTCCAGCTGAAATGCCTCTAACTACTACTTTTAATTCTTCTCCAGCTCTATGGTCGTCACTTTTTATGGGTATATCCATCTGTTTTGAGCTCCATACTGTTTCTGGGCGAGCTTGAACTATGAACATGTTCTCTGGATATGGCAAATCTTGGTCAATTGCCCATTCAATATCCATGGGCTTGCCATAATGTTTCTCAATTCGGTTAGCAAGTGCAGCAAGCGCTAAGATTTCTGTGTCACTCATGCAAGTTACTTTCTGCTTATCCTCAGGAACATCCAAATGAACTGTTTTTCCTGTTTTAGGGTCACGGATGTACTCTATTGTTTTACGTGAAATCCTTCTTTCCTTAATAGCCACAGTACTTTTGTCAACAATAAAGTCGTCAGGGTTAACTACACCTGAAACCACGGTTTCGCCTAAACCATAGTTACCTTCAATAACTATTTCATCTCGATTTCCAGTCACCGGGTTTATTGTAAACATAACGCCAGCGCAGCCGGAGTTAACCATTTTTTGAACCCCGACACTTATGAAAACTTTCTCGTGTGGAAAACCTTTCTCGTTCCTGTAAAAGATTGCTCTTGGCGTAAACAGGCTTGACCAACATTTAACGACTTTTGCTATAAGGTCGTCAGCGCCTCTTACGTTCAGAAAAGTTTCCTGTTGCCCCGCAAACGATGCGTCGGGCAAATCTTCGGCTGTAGCGCTTGATCGAACCGCAACAAAAACATCTTTCAGCTCGAGCCGTTGGTTCATTTCTTTGTAAGCGGATCTCACGGCAGTTTCTATGTCTTTAGGCATCGGAGTTTTTTCGATAAGCTCACGTATTTTTTTGGATGCCACATCGTACTGTTTAGGGTCATTGGGGTTAGTTACTGTTTCATTTATTATTTTGTAAATTTGCTCTGCTATGTTCTTTTCTTGAATATATTTTTCATAAGAATAAGCTGTTACCGCAAAACCGGGAGGAACAGGCATTCCAGCATGGATCATTTCGCCGAGGCTGGCGTTTTTGCCGCCAACAAGATGAACATCGGTATTTCTTACATCTTCAAACCATAAAACCAGTTCTTTCCCTTTTCCGCTCAAGTCGTCTCCGTCTCCGGTTGTTCCTTCTCAGCTACGTCTAACTCTGTTACGTCTGGAGAAGCTTCAATCTTGGAGATGACTATCTTGCAAGGGATGGGAAGTTTTGCGCTACCTCTTTTAAGGGATTCTTTTGCTGTTTGCTCAGCGCCAGCTTTTACCCTGACGGTTATGATGGGTTGACCCACCTCTACCTTTGCGGCCGTTCCGATTGCTGTGCCGAAGGACCGCCTCATTCCTTGTTGAAGTCGGTCTGCGTGAGCGCCGAAAATCATTTTGTTTTCTCTGAGAATTATATGAGGATACGGATGAACAATCATAAGGTAATCGTTTATGAGTTTATCAATCAAAACTCGGTTTGTGGCTACGCGCGCCGCTTCTAATGCGCTATGACGTATCTGGGCCCGTTCGGTGGAGATAAGTTGACCCTCGACTTCAAAGGTTGCTTTAGTATCACCCATAGTGAATTTGACTATTTTTGGCGGCGGAAAACCTCTGGCGTATTCTTTTCGCGTATACGCTCGGTTCTTCACGTGCCGATAATTTCGCGCATGCATGCAAATATCCCTTTTTAGCTAACGCGCCCAGCGGTATTTAAACAATTTGCAAGTTCCAGCTTAACAATTCCGTTATCATTTAACGTATAATCATTTACATTAGAGAGGTATTCTGGTTGAAAAGCGCGCGATTTCTTATATACTTAGTTAACTTTTTTATTAACCGATGCTAACAAAACTATTCATTTCAGGAAAAAACTGGAAACTTTCACTAGCCGAAATAACTGCTTATCTTAGCGCCAGAGAAATAGAGTTTAGTGTAAATTTCTTTTCCAAAGAATTCTTTTCAGTTGAATTACAACAAAACGTCAATATAGGGATCGAAGATTTAGGGGGAACAATAAAAATTGGGGAAGCAAAAACGGAGTTCCCAACCCAAGTTGCAAGGCAAGCGTTTGTTGAAAGAAACAAACAAGCCCAGTCACAGATAACCACCGCATTAGATTCAAGCGGTTTAGTTGATGCCATGGCAAAGTGTTCCGAAAGGGTGTTTTTTGGAGTAAGCGTCTACAGTTCTGACAGCAGCCTGCGTTCTATGTCCGGTGTTATTCAAAGGTTTGTGGGAAGCACCGTTAAGGACCAACTGGGCGGTTACGGAAAAAAATCAAAGTTCATGGGCTTCTCGAAAGACAGAGGGCTACCGCAGCTAAGCCATGTCGAAGTAATTAAGAAGAAGCTAGTCGAAAACCAATCGGAAGTGCTGGTTTGCATCGGCAAGCAGAAGACTTGGGTCGGATCTACAGTCGGCGTTCACAACCCATTCGAATTCCAAGAAAGAGATGTGGGCAAGCCCAACGAAAGAAGAATTTTCGCTATGCCACCGAGGATAGCACGAATGATGGTTAACTTATCTGCTTGCGCACCCGGAAAAGTTTTGCTTGACCCCTTCTGCGGCGTTGGCACAATTCTTCAAGAAGCGTTATTGGGTAGAGCTAAGGTTGTAGGCGTTGACGCTAATTCTTGGTGTGTAAAAGCAGCTACCGAAAATCTCGAGTGGCTCACCAGAGAATACAGTCTTGAAAATGCTGACTTCAGAGTTGTTCAGGGCGATGTTAGTAAACTTACGCAAAAGATCGGTCAAGAAATGGTTGACTGCATAGTTACAGAACCAGATTTAGGTCCAGCATTACGTCAAGTGCCTACAGGACCTTACGCATTAAAGATTATTGAAAAGCTTGAGCCGCTGTTTTTTGGTTTTGTTGAGAAAGCTTACCAAGTGCTTAAAGCGGGCGGGCGATTGGTGCTTGTGACGCCCTACATTGTTACACGTTCCGGGCAAGCAGTGACGATGCCAATCTGCGAGAAACTTGAGAGCCTCGGATTCAACCGGGTACAACCGTTCACCAAAGAAATGTTTCCAGAAAAGCTGGAAGCTGTTGAAGCATTGGAAAGTCTTGGTTCCTTGATTGAGATCGATGAGCGGCATAAGATTGGCCGAGAAATCCACATTTACCAAAAATAAAGGTTCACTGCAAGAGTGTGTAGTTGAGGTTAGGTTTTGCATGTTTTTGTTTTTCGTTTAATAAATATTAAGTTTGTTTTTTTGGCTGTTTTTTTGTTACTGACCTTGAATCATTTGCGGGCACCGTCCTTTAAAGTCCTTTACCGTCTACTACCGTCCTTTACCGTCCTTTAAAGTCTGGAGGCGTCCCTTAACGTCATAGAAGAAAACATCTAAAGTCCATTGCTGTCAATGATCCTCAATCAAAACCAAAAAATAGATATTAAAAAGTGGAAATCATATGCACTGAGTCACATTTTCTAAAAACTGATCTTAGAGACTTGAAACTTTACTAGCACCCAATTATTCACTGAAATGTAAGATGATTTATTAATTTGTAATGAGGAGATAGTTCTCTAAAACTGCATGAGGCTGAAAACGTTGGAGACCAATTCAAGACCTAACTGGGATAGATATTTCTTGGATCTTTGCGAGGCCGTAGCAAGGCGCGCAACTTGCGACCGTGGAAGAAGCGGCTGCGTAATCGTAAAAGACAAACGAATAATGACAACGGGGTACGTTGGCGCCCCTGCTGGTTTGCCGCATTGCGACGAAGTAGGCCACGACATGCGCAAAGTCTTCGACAGCAACGGCAACGTAACCCAGCACTGCGTTCGCACGCTTCACGCGGAACAAAACGCAATCATCCAAGCAGCGCGATTCGGGATACCGCTTGAAGGAGCCACACTTTTCTGCAAAATGACGCCATGCCGAACCTGCGCGATGATAATAATCAACGCGGGCATAAAACGGGTGGTTTGCGAAAAACGCTATCACGCAGACGCTGACACGATAGCGATGTTCAAGCAAGCATGCGTTGACTTAACCATCGTTAACAATGAAGTGGAGAAATACGATAAACAATAAGCTCTCGCGACTCTGAGAAGATAAACAATTACTAAATCGTTTTCTTACAATTTGCAACTTGCAAAAATCAGAAATACAAGAAACCCAGACATACTGAAGCAGGGCAACACAATGTCCATTGACGAAAACGGTCTTAGTCTTCTTCAGACAATAATCGGTCCGTGGTACGAATCCCTAAAAAAGCCTCAAGAAGCCCAGGAAAAAATCCTTGACACGCTTCTGAAAGAGTACAGCAAAACTGAGTATGGGGCAAGTTTTCACGCTTCCGAAATAAGCGGAATCCCACAGTACCAATCGAGCTTTCCAATAGCGAATTACCAACAGCTGATGCCTTACCTAGCCAAAGTCAGAGAAGGAAAATACCAAGCATTTCTTTCTGAACCGCCTGAATGCTGGGTGATGACGAGGGGTTCCACAGGATCTTCTAAGGTCTTACCTGCCACCAAAACTCATCTGAAACAAATATTTTCCTGCGGAGCCAGAGCCTTGGTTCACAATGCCTTCAGAACAGAAAACTTCGATGTCTTCATGGGCGACGTTCTTAACCTGAATTTTCCATCCAGCGTTCACACAATGACAATCGAAGGCAAAGAAGAAACGTACGGATACAGTTCAGGAACATACGCCAGAGTCAACCCGATGTTCGACCGCATCAGTCTAGTGCCACGGCAAGAAGAAATTGATCGACTTGGCTCCGGAATAGGCAATGC
>JBEKVK010000095.1:0-5995 GCA_049514075.1 Bathyarchaeia archaeon
CCGTTTCCATGTGCAGCAAAAGGCGCCAAAACCAGATCTGTTATTTTGATGACGCCCTTGCTTTTTTTGCCTCTTAGAAGCAGGAAGCTTTCGCGAGGGTAAAGTTGTTTGGCGCCAGCGTAAATGCATTCCAATATATCCTGTGGAATCTCGATGACTGTTGGTTTTGCTGCCATGCTTGAAAAATGCTAAGCGTTAGTTAATTACTTTACTTCTTTTCGGCTTTTGTTTAGTTGCAAGGACAGGCTTTGGTTTGTGCAGCGTTGGGTAAACATTTTAAGAGCGGGAGAAATAGAACTGTTGATTTGTCAGTGCCGGGATGGCAGAGTGGTTAACGCGCGGGCCTTGAGAGCCCGTGGATCGCAAGGTCCGCATGGGTTCGAATCCCATTCCCGGCGCCTTTTGGCGATTTGGGGTTTGCTGAGGCTCTGAAATTAAGGAAGAAAACTTTCTTTAAGGAGAAAAAAGAAAATGCAAATGTCTTGATTCTAACTATAGCGATCGACGATAAACCTAATCAGAGGTCTCAGCCACAATCTTTTCTCCATCACTATTACAGGAAAAAAGAGAAATTGCGGGTGACATCTCACTCGGTTCGGGGTTTAAATCTCACCTTGAGGTAATTTCAGAAAATAATAGTGGGACGCTTTGGATAGATTACTCTAATACTCAAAACATAAACGGCAAAAACTTGAAAAGCTCGAATGACTTAGACCTAAATGATAGTTTTGTTGTTTGGATGTGTCTTAGTTGAATACAAAACTTGTCGTTCCCTTGATTGCACTTTTGCTAATTTCACCCCTTTGTAGCCTTTATCCAACAGTTTTGGCTGCCACAGCACAAGATAACATTTCATCTCAGCCTTTTCCAGGCTACACGCTTATCGGTCAAGCGCCCGCAAGTCTGCCTGTTCTAGTTAACATTGCAATTCCCCTGAAAAACACCGGCTTTTTGAGCTCAACGTTAGAGCAAGTTTCCGACCCTTCATCGCCGTCATTTAGGCATTTCTTGACTGCTCCACAAATAGAACAACAGTTCTTGCCTAAAACTGAGGATGAATCAATGCTGACTTATCTTCAAAGCATCGGGTTGCCAGTGCTGATGAATTCTCTTGACTCGATGATAGTCGTTCAAGCTACCGCAGCGAAAGTAAAACAGTATTTTAACGCAGACGTAGAAATGTACTCAAATGGCACTCAATCCTACTATACAACAACAGGAAACTCGCTGCTAAATGGAGCTCACTTCATCGCGTCGAATGCGACTGCCCTTTTTGCCCAGCCCAGGATCACGAGCTCTTCCGTAGGGGTTACGAATGATAACGTAACTTTCACAGAAGGAGCATTCTCAGCCAAAGCTCTACAAACAGTCTATAATGCTTCATCGCTTTACAAGCAAGGTTTCCAAGGCGAAGGCCAAAACATCGGCATACTAGACTTTTTCGGCTCACCAACTATTTCACAAGATCTAGTTCAGTATGATAATATGTTCAACTTGCCTAATCCCGTCTTCAATGTTTTCCCGATTATAACAAATTATCCTAACTTGGGGGTTTCGACAGGTTGGAGTTTAGAAGTGGCGGCTGACGTCGAATCGGCACACACCATGGCTCCTAACGCAGCTATAGATCTTTACACGACAACTAGCGCCTTGTCTTTTGCGGCTGATCTTGCACCAATAATAAACATTGACCAGGACAATACGCTTGCGATGAGCTTCTCAATAGCTCCAGAGTGGTTGTTTTCAACAGTAGGCGGACCACTATTCTACTTCAACATGCTCCTGCCCGATCAATATTTTATGATCGGCAATCTTGAAGGAATAACCTTCTTGTCCTCTTCAGGCGACGCAGGCGGAAGCGGATACAGCAACAGCCCAGCAGGAAACCTAGGCTACCCAGACGACTCCCCCTACGTAACGAGTGTAGGAGGAACACAAACTTACCTTTCAAATCAAAATGGCTCCACCACATTTGTTCAAACAGGGTGGTCCAACCCAGCATATGTTCCAAACGGCGTAAACACTGGAGGCAGCGGAGGAGGAGTCAGCTTCCTTGAACCAAAACCCTGGTATCAACATAACCTGCCAACGCCACCTTCCTATCCGAACGGAAGAATGGAGCCTGATCTCGCGCTGCAAGCAGGACTTAACCCAGGCATTTTCTTCGTAAATGGCGGTTCAACAGTAGTAATTGGCGGTACATCAGTTTCAGTACAGCTTCTGGGAGGACTCATTACACTAGTTGATCAATCTGTAGGCGGCAGACTAGGGCTCATTAATCCTTTCCTCTACAGCTTAGGTGACGACCCTAACTTATACCCCAAAGCATTCGATCCGATAACATTCGGCTATAGCATCCCATGGACAGCATCATATGGCTACAATCTAGTCACGGGTTGGGGCGCGCCAAACATAGGCGAAATCGCAAAACTAATTAACAGTGTGGTCTCCCAGCCAAGCCTCTCAATTTTTGTCGGACTTACAAACTCAACAGGACAAACGCCAAATGAATTCACCCTCAACCAAACCATGGACGTTATAGCAAACATTTTCTACGGGCCATTCATAGTAACGAGCGGGATCTTCACCGCCAAACTTGTCACGTTGACCGGTACTTCTCTTGTTACCAACATGATCTATGACAGTAGCGCTGAAGTTTGGAATTGCTCCATAACCATCCCACAGCAGTCAGGTGTCGCATACATTAACGTAAACGGCACATCTAACGGTATTTTGGGCGAAGACTTTGCGCAAACGTTTCTCGGCTACCTCGCAACCTTTACAAGTCCACTTCCCACCGACCCATGGACCACAGCGCCAGGATTGCCAGTTGTTATAACTTCAACGGACCTCAACGGCAACTCAGCCCCAATAAACTCCACAACAATGAACGTCAACTCATACCAAATCCTAACCAACTCTTACAAAACTGAGGACACCATCAACTTGACAACGACGAAGATTTCCGGAGAGACCAAAGACCTGACGGCCAATCTCGCATCACCCTACACAGCAGGACCAACAACCCTCATGCTTCAAGGCAACACGTACGGATTCTTACCCTTCACGAACGGCATTTACCTGCAAACCTCCACAGTCACTCCGGAAGTTGCATCCGAACCTGGTTCCGCAGGACCCGGACAATACCTCACAATAGTTACTCAGCCAGTAGCACCGGTGAACGTAGCAAGCATATCCTCGATTGATACCGGCGGAACCGTGGGTACCGACATAGCAGCAGGGTCAAATGTAACCGCGTTTCTGCTAAACCCTCAAGGCAACGTACTCGCGACTGCAACCTTGGTAAAATCTGGGTCATCCATCTCAGGGTTGCTTCAAATCCCCGTTAACGCACAAGCAGGGCTATACACAATAATTCTTCAGGCAAGTTACGGTTCTGAAACACTCGGATATACGCTAGGCGGGTCTTTCTACGAGCAACTTTGGGTTTCAAACGGAATAATCACACCAAAAATTTCGCTTTCTCCTACGGCACTATACATGGGGCAAAACGCACAAATTACCGCTGACATCCAGTACACTAACGGTCAAGAGGTAACCCAAGGAGAATACACAGCAATCATTTACCCACAAGAACTGCAAAATCAATATACGACAATCATGCACAATGAATATCTAAACGGGCAATTAACACCATTGACTTACAACTCATCGCTCAACAGATGGACAGCCATGGTAGCTCTGCCATCTCCCTACAATTCAGGAGTAATCTCGTCAATAAACAACAATTCGTTCTACTACGCGGGTCCCTATGAAGCCTATGTCACGGGAATCTCCTACGATGGAGTCCCAACAACCACTCAACTAGCTGACCAGCAAAACTTCCAGATACAACCATACGTGTACCTTGCAAACCAGTTAATCGCAACGCTCCAACAAAACTGGGGCTTAGCTTTAACCGGAGACACAATAACGGGCTCACAAAACCTAGCTAATAGCGTCTTCATGGGATTAAACACGTTGCAAGGTGGAACCACAACAATATCAGACTCAACCATTACTGGAAACATAATCGTATCGGGATCTAACCTAACCCTTCAAGGAGTGTACGGCGGCAACATCATTGCAACAAACAGCACAATAAACCTCATCAATACTAGTGTTAAATCATTAACGCTCACAAACTCATCATACTCAATGTTATCATCAACCTATCAAACAATAAACCCAACTCCTCCAACAATTACGATAACTGCACCCACAAACGGGATGAGCTATATTGGAAACATAAACGCAATGATAACAATCCTTGCAAACAACCTTGCCTCAGTCACAGTTTATCTGAACGGCCTACAAATCCAAGCCTCAGCCACCAACGGAACTTTAACGTTCATGATTCCGAGCGCCAATTATCCAGACGGGACCTATACGATGCAAGTAGTCGCCATCCAAACCGACGGAACAAGCTCTACAGCAACCACAACAAGTTACTTTACCAATCAGGCAGGCACAAACCAAAACCAAATAAACGCAATCAATAGTACCCAGACAGCTCTAAACAACCAAATAAGTAGCCTGCAAAACAACATAAGCACCTTAACATCATCGGAAGGCTCACTTCAAAACCAAATAGCTAACTTACAGGGGACTCTAAGTAGCCTCGCTTCATCCCAATCAACTTTACAGAACCAGCTTAAAAGCATGCAAAGCAAATTAAACAACCTAACATCATCACAGACAGCGCTACAAAACCAGCTCGGCAGCCTGGGAAACAACTTAAACGCTTCCATCTCACAACTCCACAATCAAACGAAAAGCCTCCAAACTAGCCTAAACAACACCAAAACACTTGCCTACATAGGAATAGAAGCTGTCATCGCAGGAATCGCGAGTGTCATAATAGTCGCAATAATAATTGTGGCAATCCGCCACAAAAAAACCGCCCCTAACTCAGGTTAAAACCGCTCGGCGCCCGGTCCCGATATTACGTTTTGAAGTAGGTTGGTGAGAACAGTGGGAATCGTACTTCAGGTCTGTTGCCCATCTTCAACTCCAACTTTTAACGCAACGTCTAAGTATAACTAATGTATAATTTAATTTTACAGTGATAAAATATGGCCAAGTGTTTAACAAGGACACGCCGAGTTGGCGGTTCTCTCATTGTGACGTTACCGAAGGAATTAGTGGAGACGCAAAAAATTAAGGAAAATGAGTTTTTGGAAATCAGTGTTAAGAAATGCCGAAAGAAAGGTTTTGGAGCACTCAAAGGCATGAAGCCATTCACCGTTGAAGATGAGTTGAAAGCGCTTGAATAGTTACGTCGTTGATGCCTGGGCATGGATAGAATACATGATTGGTAGTGAGAAAGGAGCCAAACTTGAGGAAATTCTCGAGGACGAAACTACGGAAGTTTACACATGTGCCGTAACGTTGGCAGAATTAGTCAGTAAAGTTGCCAGAGAAGGAAAAGACGCCGAAGTGGCCTATTCATTACTCTTGAGTAATTCCCAGATCATAGATGCCGATGAAGAACTTTCAAAAAATGCAGGGTTACTTTATGCTGAAATGCGGAAAACAGAAAAAGATTTTGGTCTTGCCGATTCCTATGTACTAGCCACAGCAAATAAAACGAAGTCAAAAATACTAACAGGCGATCTGCACTTTAAAAATGTAGCAAGCGCACTTCTGTTGAAATAACCTTAACGTTCGCAATTAGATTAAATATGGGGTTCAATTCCCACCCCCAGTTCTAGAATGAGCACTTATTCTCGGGCTTAGACGTAGTTCATTAATAATTTGACAATAAATCCGGTCCAGCCTCTCACCAAATTGTGGCTCGACAGGTTTTACCGGTAAATTGGGCATAGGATCCCATTCCCGGCGCCCCTTCGTTTCCTAAATCATTGTGCCGCTTAGTATTGATTATTTCCTGAAGTTTGGCATGAATTTGGGTGAAAGTCTGAATAAGGTTTTTAACTTATCCTGGAATGAACGCTAATTGACAGTATAGTTGGGGTAGATTTAGGCTGACAGT
>JBEKVK010000096.1:0-5696 GCA_049514075.1 Bathyarchaeia archaeon
CACCGCCGTTGGGCGTGGGATCAGCTGTATCATAGTAAGTTTTGCCTCTGCCCTTCTTTTTTGCTCTGCTGAAAACTGTTTGAGCCAGCGCCGTGCCGAATTTTAATGTCCCAGCCCAGTTAAAGAGGCAAGTATAATCCGCGCTCTCTATCAAGGCATAATCGCTCTCGTTGAGGTCTGCTGGGCCAAAATCTGAAAGTGCCCCTAAATCCCGTAGCATCACGTTTGTTTTCTCGTTTTTGCTTTTGAACTCCAAGGCAGTTGTTATGGAAGCCTTATCCCGAATTTTTATGTGCGCAGTGTCGAGAGCAATGCCTTTGAAGTAATATTTTATTTGTTGCAACCCAATTTCGTTTGTGCAAACAATCGGCGTAACCATGGCGCCTAGGTTGGCTAGGGCTGATGCAATGTTAATGGCGTTTCCTCCGCGCAGGTCAGTTTGGGGGATGCCGTCGATGCTGCCGCCTTTGCGTTTAGCAACATCAGAAATCACCCTTGAAAAACTTGGGGGTGTCCAGTTCAAGTTTATAAATCTGTCAAGAAAGAAATCAGGTAAAACGGTGACTTTACATTCTTTAGGTTTCCCTATTAGAAAGCTTTGTAGTTCTTTTTTGCTCTCCGAATTGTCCATATCTGAGTAGCTCTTGTAGGTGTACTTCCAAAAAGCTAAAATACCTTTTGATTAAAATAAATTCAGGGAATCTGGGGAGAAGTGAGAATTACGAAGTTTAAAAGGGAGATTGGTTTATTATCATTGGCGCTTGTTTTGTTTGTGGTAAGTGCTTTCTTCTATTCTTACCAAACAGGCGGCTCAAATTTTAATTTAAATTGGGCTTCTTATCCGTATCAAGGGTATGCTCTTGCATTTGTTAGTTTTGGCTTAGTTCTTACCGTGACTGCAACGGTCTCTTATTCAAAACGCGGCAAAAACATGTTCAATGAAGCTTTTGATTTTTCAGCCGAGAATAAATCTAACTAGCAGCCACACGATATCTCCACAGAAGAACGCGACAAATAAACCTAAAGTTACGAATATGAGCATTGGTAAACCTGGAGTTGCCCACACGTAGGTATCGATTTTTCCTGCTTGAACCGCATTAGATAAGCGTTCAACAATTTTATCCCGTCCCTCATCACTTGGAATAACAACAAGTTTCCGTTGTACCGCATTCTCGCCGTCATCTACGTCTTCCATCGGAAAAATGTGCCATTTCTCCTTCAGCTTTGCTATGGTTACCTTGTAACCAGTTATCAAGATAACTATTTTCTTCCATATTGATTCTTGCGCAAGTGTTCCTGTAAACATTTTTTGACCATTTTTTTTGTGCCAAACCAAATTGCGCAGTATCATGTATAAGCCGCTTGCCGCCGCAAATAAAACGGCGTTGCTAAATATCGTAAATGGGAATATGACTTGGGAGATGGGGGACAAGCCTCCAGCTAAAATGGGTGTGAACAGGGTTACTGGAGCGAATGGCAAAGCAAAAGCGATGCACATGAAGGCTTTTGAGTCAGCGCCGCCAAATGCACCTGTATAAAACAAAAGAAAAGCTAACCCGACAGTGAAGCCCACGCTAATCCCGAAAAGCGCAAGTTTCGAGGAATCATAAAGAAGCAGATCCGCAATTGCCAAGGCGATTGCTATAGGAGCATAGATTGCCCAGACCCAGTTGCTTACTTCGCGAGTTTTATAGTCGCTCCAAGATGCGTAAGTAAGGATTACTGCTGAAACCGCCACTTGAGCCGCGATAAGGATTACTTGAAAGGTCAATCTAATCCCTTATTTTGCTTCTTATCATTTCCCATCGGACTAATAAAATGTGGCATAAATGCTTGGAAGAAATTAAAGAGGGTAATGGTTCCTGTTGGTTTAATGTTGATATTTTTCACCTTTCAATTTTATAAGAGCTCATAATTACTATTTATTGAATATGAATATCAAATACTTATCAAAAATAAGTGTAGAGGTGGATGCTAAGTGCCAACGCTCAACAGTTATCGAAGGCGGCATCTCGGCCAATATCCACAGCTCGGGATGATCAAATACATGATAAATTGAGGGAGCGGAACCACAAAAGTCACAGCTGCAAATTACCACTTTCATTCAAAGGCAGTTTGGAACAAAATAAGATTGTGCCTCATTAAGATAAGGCGATAGTTTGGAATTCATTTTGATTTTAGGGCTATTCTATTTTTTGTTATAATCATCGCAGCCAGGATTACGATCATTGAGACAACTAACATGATTAATAGTGACTGCACAGAAAATTCTGGAATTGTCGGGTCGGTTTTAGTTGTTGGTGTGGGGCTCGGTGTTGGGGTTGGAGTTGGCGTTTGTGGTGGAGTAGATGTTGGCGTTGGAGTTGGTGAAGGTGTTAGGGTTGGTGCTTGGGTTGGTGTTGCTGAGGGCGTTGGAGTTGGTGTTGGTGTCGCAGTTGGCGTTGGTGAAGGTGTTGGGGCTGGCGTTGCTGAGGGCGTTGGTGTTGGGGAAGGTGTTGGTGTTGGGGTTGGCGAGGGCGTAGATGATGCATATGTCACATAAATACTGAGAACGTCATTACCCGAATACACTGGATTAGGAACAAAAGGATTAGGAAAATTATCGAAAGTCAAATTGGCAAGTGTCCATATAAAAACGTGGGTTGAGCTATTGTCACCCTCCCAATGGAAATTAAAATCTCTAGAAGCGAAAACGCCAAACCAATAGACTGTATTAGGAGAACCGGCATAATTAAAAGTGAAATTTACCCAAGACGGAGAAGATCCTACTGTAACATCTTGGCTTGAAGCCAAAAACCCAAAAGAACTGTTGTAAATACAAGCTGAAGCGCTTATAGTCCCCGAAACCGCACTCATATAAACCGACATTTGAGTAACACTGCCCAAATCAGACGGACTTGTGTAATTACAAAGAATTATCGGCGAAACCGAGCTCCAATCTAAAGCATCATCAGAATTAGAACCAATAGCATCGTACCCAAAAATATTTGTGGCTTGAGCTTTAGTCTTGGGAGCAAAAACCGCAAAAACTGACAAACACAATATCGATACTAATAAAACACAATATATCCTACGCAATTCAAGCACCAACCTGCATCATTTCAAACTTACCTATTTCACACACAATTATACCCCTTTTATGGCATCAACTATTATGGCCCAATTATTTGACGATTGTAAAGTGTAACTTACGCCGAGGTTTGTTTGAGCTGTAGTAACTGTCTTGTATTCTGCCCCAACCTCAGGGTCAACTGAGGTAACTGAGCCTATTGATGTAAATCCTGTTCCAGTTGTAAGTGAGATTGGCTCGTTACGCACTCCTACCGCTCCTATGATGAAATCGGGATTAGTTGTGGAGATAGTCGCACTTGCAGTGTTAGTAGTGCCCGTATTTGTGCTTGGTGTAGTGACATCAAATGGTGAAGCCGTGTTTGCTCCGCTAATGGCAGATGCAACGGCCGACGATGCAGCAGATCCACTGAGGGTAATCGTAATTGTTATCGCACCGCTTGTCGTCTTTACAGCCCAGAATGTTTGTAAGGTTCTAGATCCAGAGATTGCAACGCTATCTCTTTGAGTCCATGTGAGTCCACCACCAGAAAGTGCAGCAGTATCGTGGGATCCAGTTGAAACTGCAACGTAGAGTAAGTCATTTGATTTAGTTGTGGTTAACGAGTCGGTATATGAGCTAGCTCCTGCGGTTGACGCTGGATTCGACACGTCAAGTTGGGGTGGAACAACTGGGACATTAACGGTGAATGCGCTGCTTGTGCCAGTGTGACCGCTACCATCGTTCGCAGTGATTGTAACTGAACCGGCCGTGCTTAGAGTCACGGAACCTGTCCATACGCCGTTTGACCAGCCGCTAGTGCCTGTGCTCGTAGGACTGATAGTCCCAGTTCCAGTGGACGCTGTGAGGCCAACCGAGCTACCGTAGCTTGTAATCGTGTTACTGTACAGGTCTTTAGCTGTGATGCTGATGCTGAATGCCACACCCGTTGTCTGCGTGCCAATGCTGCCGAAGGTAAACTGTTGAAGAGCCCCTGGATTGATTGTGAACTGGTTTGTGGCTGAAGTTAAACCTGAAGAGGCTCCGGTTAATGTTGGGGTGGCAGCGACTGTGTCTTTGTAGTAGAAGCCGGCGGAGCTGCTTGATCCGGCGGCGATTACTATTGATGTTATTGTTGTGGTGCCTTGGCTGTTTGAGTAGTATGTTCCGCCGCTGGAAGATGTTGTCAAAGTGACGGTTATTTGTGAGGTGCCTGATGAGACTGCGTTGCCGTATTGGTCTTGTCGTTGGATTACTATTGCTGTGGGTGAGACTGTGCCAGCAGTTAAAGATTGGCTTGTGCCGGCAGTAAAGACTAGCTTAGTAGCACCTGTGGGATTTACTGTTATGCCTGTTTGGGACCCGGTGATGGTGCTTGTTACGGTGTCGGTGGCGGTGATTGATTGTGAGCCTGCTGTTTTTAATGTTACGCTGAAGGTGCCTATGCCATTCGTGAGTTTTGCATTTGCTGGTAAGGTCGCTTGACTGTCACTTGAAGTTATTTTGACTGTACCGGTGTAGCCTGTTGCTGTGTTTCCGTATGCGTCTTTCGCGGTAACCGTAACTGAACCGGCGGAGCCAGCATTAACTTGGTTTGTGAAACCAGAAACAACAAAACTCGCAGCGCTGCCAGAATTGACCGGGGACGCGTTGCCAACGCCTAAAGCTATCGTCGGCGGCATCTCAACCAGTATCCACAGCCCAGGTTGATTATTTCCACTATAAATTGGCGGATCGGAACCAGCAAAAGTTACCACTGCACCATCCCACGTCACACATAAAGCATTTTCGAACGAAACTTGGCTAAGGGTCACTGGGAGCAATGAGATCGAAGACGTTGCGGCGTTTGCTTCAAGAGCTCCTGTATGAGTCGTCGGGGGATTGTCAAAGCAGTAAAGCATATGGTTAGCCTGGTCAGTGAACATTATGCCAGCACCTTGAGTGTTGCTGCCGCTTCCAGTGATGAATTGGCTCCAGTGATGCACCCAAGTTGCTATGGAGCTGAAAGTTTGTGTGCCGCTCGCAGCGATGGGTTCACCATCTGCCGTTCCGTTTTCTGTCTGCAACGTCCCAACAGTGGAAGATAATTGAATTGGGCACAGGTTAGTTATTGTGCGGGTTTGCTGAGAGGTCATGAACATGAGGCTAAGTTGATAGGTGTAATACGTCGCGTTAGCGGGTAACGTAAGCACAATATCAGCATAGAGGTTTGGGCAATTAGTAACTCCGCCTCCAAATTCAGCTTCCTGTTGTACTATGTCTCGAACTACGCCGTTATACACTACATAGTCTACTCCTGACCCGTATTCGCTGCCTTGATTGTTTATTTGCATAAAATTTGTCGTGCTAGAGGTGCTGGTGCCTACAACCGTTGAGGTTAAAGTAAAACCGCTGCTGCCGCCGAATTGGAGGCTTAGCTGTCCATTACTAAGAAAGTTGTTGCCTGGATTATCGCTCTTAAAGTATGAGCTATCGTAAGCTAGGGGAGTTTGGACTGCTTGGGCGCTGCCATTCCACCACACTGTGAAAGATGAAACGTGAGTGTTCACTAGGAAAACAATCATTTGCATGTTACCAAAGACCGTGGCGTTATTCGTTAACCCTAACGGTACAGTATAGGAAGATGCCCAATCCTCAATTTGAAATG